>JACEFY010000050.1 GCA_016807485.1 Stenotrophomonas maltophilia
GCTCGCTGCGCGGCTCTGCCGAGCGACGGCGCGTGCCGCCCGTGTCCCAATCCGGGCGTCACATGTCCCACATGCGCCCCACCCTGTCCCAACAGTGGTTGGTTTCTGGGCATTCTTCCCGCCAGTTTTGGGACATGCTCGCAGCGCGGTGGGCGCCGGTATGGGTGGGTGTCGCAAGCGACGCCTATCGCCCGGGGCTCCACCCTGCGCGCGTGAGCGCATCGCGCGCGATGGCGACGGCGCTGCGGCCGCCCCCTTGCAAGTGGTGCGCGAGGACACGCCGATGGTCCCAGCCCAGGTCGCGGATCGCCGCCCACCGGTCGGCATCCCGCGCGAACTGTGCGGCATCGTCGGCGTGCACACGGCCGTCGTACTCGACCGCCACGCGATAGCGCGGGAAGGCGAGGTCGAGTTCTGCGACGAACCGGCCGCGGTCGTCGAACAGATTCCAGCCCACGTCGGGCTCGGGAAGTCCCGCATCTCCGAGCAGGAGCCGCAGGCGCGTTTCACGCGGCGACCGCACGCCGCATCGCACGGCGCGTAATGCGCGGACCAGGATGCCACTACGCGCATCACCCATCGTGTCGACCTCGGAGCGCAAAGCGTCGACCGTCGCGAGTGGCCGGTCGCCCGCGATGAGGAAGTCTGCCGCCGCGACGAGATCACCGAAGCTCCACAGCCGCCCCACCTGCCGCCATGCCCGCACGGGATCCTCCACCGGAAGAGCGTCGACAAAGGTGAATGCCGGCTCACGCAGCTGCAGCCGATGCCCGATGACACCCCGGGTGCGCGGTTCGCGCGCTGGCCGGTACGCCGAGACATGCACTCCCGGCCGATACGGCCATTCCGGCATCGGCACGCCGTAATGGGCGAGCGCCGTCTCGTGGCTGAAGAACTGTCCGTCCCTCAATCGCGGTGCAAAGGCGAAGCATGACGCCGCGAGCGAGTTCGCCTCGACCACTCCCCGGACGCGCACGGAATGGAACGGGCTGGTGTACACGGAGCCGCGAAGCCGGCCGCGCGCGATGCCGGCCGCGCGAGCTTGCGCGACGGTGAACGCTCCCGGGAGGAGCGCGGCGGGATCGTCGGATGCCGGCATCCAACCATGGTCGCCTCTGACTCGCCCGCGCGAAGGCCCACCACCGCGATCGGTGCAGGACCGTGCGAAACCTCAGGCTGTGGAGGAAGTTCTGTGGCCCTCGCTCACTCGACACTCGAGCCCACGACCATGTCCCACTTCTGGTCGTTTTCGCGCACTGGATCCGACCGTGAATGGGACGGAGCACGCCGGAAGTGGGACACGGCTGGGTGAATGTGAGACGCGTCCGAGGAGCGAACGCACACGGAGGCGCCGCCGGAGGGGATGCCGGCTCAGCCGAAGAGCGCGGCAGCCTCTTCGTAGCGGTAGATCGGCACGGTGTTGAGCTCGCCGAGGGCCTCCTCGAAGGGCACACGGACGATGTCGGTGCCTTTCATCGAGACCATCTGACCCCACGCGCCCTCGACGACGGCATCGGCGGCGTGCAGACCGAGGCGGGTGGCCAGCACACGGTCGAACGCCGACGGCGAGCCGCCGCGCTGGATGTGGCCGAGCACCGTGGCGCGGGTCTCGATACCCGTGATGCGCTCGATCTCGGGCGCGAGGATCTCGCTGATGCCGCCGAGGCGCGGACGGTTGAAGGCGTCGAGCCCCTTGTCGCTGTACGCCTCGTCCATCCCCTGCAGCGTGAAGCCTTCGGAGACGACCACGAGCGGCGCGCGTCCGCGATCGTGCGCCTTCTGCACCTGCGCGGTGATCTCGTCGAGCGACATCGGCACCTCGGGGATGCAGATGACGTGCGCACCGGAGGCGATGCCCGAGTGCAGCGCGATCCAGCCGACGTGGCGCCCCATGACCTCGGCCACCATGCAGCGCTGGTGCGAATCGCCCGTGGTGCGCAGGCGGTCCATCGCGTCCGTGGCGATGTTGACGGCGGTGTCGAACCCGAACGAGTAGTCGGTGGCGCGAAGGTCGTTGTCGATCGTCTTCGGCACGCCCATGACGTTGATGCCGTCGTTGTACAGCCGGTTGGCGGCCGCGAGGGTGCCCTCGCCCCCGATCGCGACGATCCCGTCGAGCCGGTGCCCGTACATCGTCGCCTTGATGTTGTCGGCGCCGCCGCGCGGACCCTCGTAGGGGTTCGTGCGCGAGGTGCCGAGGATGGTTCCGCCGACCTTGGAGAGGCCCTTGACCTCGTGCCGCGTGAGCGGGAAGAAGTCGCCGTCGACGACGCCGCGCCAGCCGTCGCGGATGCCGACGAACTCCACGTTGTAGTTCGTCGTGCCCTTGAGGACGAGTCCTCGGATGACGGCGTTCAGTCCGGGGCAATCGCCGCCGCTGGTGAGGATGCCGATCTTCATGTGGGGATCCTTTTGGTTCAGTGATCTGCGTGGGGGATCTGCGTGGGGCGACGCTGCCTTCCCCGACACTATCGCTCCGACGCCACCCACTGCCATCCGCGCGACCGGGGAAAAGCCCGGCCGCGCGGACGGCGTCAGTGCGCGCCGAGCGACTGCCGGAGCAGGTGCATGAGCGCCGACATCTGGACGGAGTCGCTGGACGTCGGGTCGAGCTGCTCTCCGTCGAGCGCGCGGGCCGCGAGCCCCTGCTTCGAGTCGATGAGCTCGGCGATCTTCGTGTCGATCGTGTGCGCGGCGATGATCCGCCACGCGGTGACGGGCTCGTCCTGGCCGATGCGGTGCACGCGGTCGATCGCCTGGGTCTGCTCGGCCGCGGTCCACGACAGCTCCGCGAGGACGACGTTGGACGCCGCCTGCATGTTGAGGCCCACGCCGGCGGCCGTCAGCGAGCACACCGCGATCGCGACATCCGGCTCGTTGTTGAACGCGTCGATGGCGAGCTGACGCGCGGGCGTCGACTGGTCGCCGCGGATCGAGATCGTCCGCAGACCGGCCGCCGCGAAGTGCGCCTCGGCGGCATCCATCACGTCGATGTGCTTCGCGAAGAACACGACCTTGCCGACCGAGCGCTGCAGCTGCACGGCGTAGTCGGCCGCGAGGAGCGCCTTGGCCTGACCGATCTTGCGCACCATGGTGAAGACATTGTCGCCCCCGGTGCCGGCGGCCTTCGACTCCTCGAGCTCGCCGTGGGCGACGAGGCGCACGATGTCCTCGTCGAACTCGCCGCGGAAGACCTTCTCGCCGCGCGCTTCGAGGATGCGGCGGTACTTGGCCGCCATGCGGTCGCCGAGCTCGCGTTCGGCGGAGCGGATCGAGCGCCCGAAGTCGTCGTCGAGCTCCACGGGAAGGTCGGCGACGAGCTTGTCGGGCAGGTCGGCGGCGACGTCCTTCTTCTTGCGCCGCACGATGCCGAGCGAGATGACGGCGTCGCGCGCTTCGGGGTAGAACGCCTTGTCGGCCGGTGTCAGGCCCGTGGCGTCGAGACGCTCCATGAGCTCGGGCCCGGGCTTCTCGCCGTTCGTCCACCCGAGGAAGCGCCAGATGGCGTCGAAGTCCTCGACGTCGTTGATGAGCGGGGTCCCGGTGAGGGCGAGCATGAGCGGGTCGCGCACCTGCTCGCGGATGCGGGCCGCGAGGCCGAGCACGTTCTGCGAGCGCTGCGAGGTGAGGTTCTTGATGAAGTGCGCCTCGTCGACGACCATGCCCTTGAGCCCGATCGAGCTGAGCCAGGCCAGGTGGCGGTCGAGCACCTCGTAGTTGACGATGAACACGTCGGCGAAGGCGTCGATGTCGGCGCCGTCGCCGGAGATCACGGTGGCGCGCCGCTGCGGCGTCCACCGTTCGACCTCGCGCGCCCAGTTCATCTTGACGACGTTCGGGACGACGGCCAGCAGCGGGTAGGCATCGGCGGTGGATGCCGCCACGACCGACTGCGCCGTCTTTCCGAGGCCGGGTTCGTCGGCGAGGAGGAAGGAGCGGTGTCCGCGGCGGACCGCCTCCAGGAACCGCGACTGGTGCGGCATGATCTCCAGGCCTTTGGGCGACAGGCGATCGAACTCCGGGACGGGCGGCAGTTCCATGGATGCCGCCGCTCCCCCGGCGCCGGTCTCGAACGCCTTGTAGAGCGGCCCCATGAGCTCCCAGCCGTCGAGGCGGCGACGCGCCGTCGAGGTCGGCGCGCGCAGCGCGACGTCGGGCGCGAGGAACGGGTTCGACTCGCGCCGCGCCTCGATCTGCACCGGGATGACCTGGCGTTCGGCGAGCGCGGCCGGAACGACCTGCGTCTGCACGGGCGCGACGTCGGTGATGATGAGCTCGTCTTCGGCGAGGTCGGCGCCCGATTCGAGCAGCCAGTCGCGGCGCATGCGCTTGGCGACCGGCGACGTCGCCGCATCGACCTCCAGCAGCTGGATGAGCGATGTGTCGCGCGCGGCGGTCTTCGCGAGGATCGTGGCGACACCGTCGAGTCGCTTGAGCAGCTCGGCGCGCGCGGCGGCGGGCACCGACTCGTCGGCCTTCACCCGGGCGCGCTCCTCGCGGACGAGGAAGGCGATCACCTGGAACTTGACGCGGTTCGTGGGGCCGAGCTTGCCGCGCTGGGCCTTCGCCTCGACCTCGCGCACCTTGCGCGCGAGGATCGGGATGAGCGGCGCGTCGTCGTCGCGGCGTGCCGGTGAGCTCTTGCGTCGTCGGGTGGACGCGCGCTGAGCGGATGCGGTGGATGCCGTGGGCGGCATGCTCCTCCTGAGCGTGGATGCCGGTGAGAGCCGGCGGCGCCGGTCCGCAGGACCGGTCGGTCGGAGTCCGCGGCTGTGGCCGCGGGGGGAATGCACGAGGGCCGATCCGTCCGGCTGCGGGTACTCGCTTCTGCGAGCTGCGGCGACGGGTGGGACAGGTCTTCGGCGCCAGTCTAGCGCGCTCGGCCCGGCGCCGCCCGCAGGCGGAGACTGTTGAGCACGACGAAGACGCTGGAGAACGCCATGGCGGCTCCTGCGATCATCGGGTTCAGGAAGCCGAGCGCGGCCAGCGGTAGCGCGGCGACATTGTAGGCGAACGCCCAGAACAGGTTGCCCCGGATGACGGCCATCGTGCGGCGGCTGAGACGGATCGCGGTGACGACCGGGGCGAGCCCCGCGCCCGTGACGGCGATGTCGCTCGCGTGGACGGCGGCATCCGTGCCCCCGCCCATCGCGATGCCGAGGTCGGCGGCGGCGAGCGCGGCGGCGTCGTTGACACCGTCGCCGACCATCGCCACGCGGTGGCCCTCGGCCTGGAGGCGGCGGATCTCGTCGACCTTGCCCTCGGGGAGGACGCCGGCGACGACCCGATCGATCCCGACGGCGCGCGCCGCGGCAGCCCCCGCGCCGGCGTTGTCGCCGGTGAGGAGCACGACGTCGAGCCCCATTCCCCGAAGCCGCGCGACGGCGGCGGAGCTGTCCGGGCGTGCGGTGTCGGCGACGGCGACGACCGCGCGGACGCGTCCGTCCCACCCCGCGACGACCGCGGTGGCACCGCCGTCCTGCGCCGTGCGGACGGCGTCCGTCGCGGTCGGGGTGAGCGCTCCGGCGTGCACGACCGCGAACTCCGGACGACCCGCGAAGACGGTGTGCCCGTCGACGCCGCCGGTGACGCCGCGGCCGGCGTGGCCGGTGAAGTCCGTGACCGATGGCGCATCGGCGCTCATCGCGGCGAGAGCGCGCGCGATCGGATGCTCGGACGCCCGCTCGACCGCGGCGATCAGCCGGGCGACATCGGCGGCATCCGTCGTGGCGTCGACGATCTCGACGCTCCGCACGCTCATCTCCCCCGTCGTGACCGTGCCCGTCTTGTCGAGGAGCACGGTGTCGATGCGGTCGGCGCTCTCCAGCGCCTCCGGACCGGTGATGAGCACGCCGAGCTGCGCGCCGCGCCCCGTGCCCACCAGGATCGCGATGGGGGTGGCGAGGCCGAGCGCGCACGGGCAGGCGATGATGAGGACCGCCACCGCTGCGGTGAAGCCGGCGGCGACCCCTCCGCCGAGCACGACCCAGCCCAGCAGGGTGAGGATCGACAGGGCGATCACGATGGGGACGAAGACGGCCGAGATGCGGTCGGCCAGGCGCTGCACGCGGCTCTTTCCCGCCTGGGCGTCTTCGACGAGGCGGGCAATGTGCGCGAGACGCGTGTCGGGGCCGACCGAGGTCGCCACGACCACCAGCCGCCCGTCGACCGCGAGGGTGCCGCCGGTGACGCCGTCGCCGGGCGCCACTTCCACCGGCACCGATTCGCCGGTGAGCATGCTCTGATCCACGGCCGCGCGCCCCTCGGCGACGCGTCCGTCGGTGGCGATCTTCTCGCCCGGGCGGGTGATGAAGGTGTCTCCCGAGCGCAGTGCCCCGATCGGGATGCGTGTGCCGTCCACGAGCTCGACGTCGGAGGCCGACAGGGCGAGGAGCGCCTGCACGGCCGCGCCCGCACGGCGCTTGGAGCGCTGCTCGATGACGCGCCCGAGAAGGAGGAACACGGTCACCGCGGCAGTCACCTCGAAGTACACGAGCGCGCTCGGATCGTGAACCGGACCGAAGAGGTCGGCGTCGTGGGTCATGCCGATCTCGCCGGCGGTGCCGAAGAACATCGCCCAGACGCTCCACAGATACGCGGCGCCCGTGCCGAGTGTGATGAGCGTGTCCATCGTCATGGCGCCGTGGCGCCCCGCGGCGAAGGTCGCACGGTGGAACGGCCACCCGCCCCAGAGCACGATCGGCGTCGCGAGGGCGAGGCAGATCCACTGCCAGCCGGGGAACTGCCAGCCCGGCACCATGCTGAGGGCGACGACGGGCACGGCGAGCGCCGCGCTGACGATGAGGCGCGTGCGCAGGGTCGTCGTGCCGGGGACGTCGCCGTGGTCGTGATCATGGCCGTGGTCGTGATTCGCCGCGGGCTCGGCGGGCGGCCGGACGGTCGCGTCGTAGCCGGCCGCGCGGACGGCGGCGACGAGCTCGTCGGCGTCGAGGGTCGACGGGAAGCGGACGCGCGCGGTCTCGGTCGCCAGGTTCACGGTGGCCTCGACGCCCTCGACGCGGATGAGGCGCTTCTCGACGCGGGCGACGCAGCTCGCGCACGTCATCCCCTCGATGTCGAGCACCGCCTCGGCGCGGTCGTCGGCGACCGGCGCGCTCATTTCCGGCCGACGAGGGTGTAGCCGGCCTCGGTGACCGCCGCGGCGATCTCCGCATCGGCGGTGCCGTCGGTCGTCACCGTGAGGATGCCGGCCGGCACGTCGACGGTCACGACGCCCACGCCCGCGACCCCGCTCACTTCGCGCGTCACCGCCGCTGCGCAGTGGCCGCAGGTCATTCCGTCGATGGTGTAGCTCTGGGTGTCCATGTCGTCTCCTGGTGCTCGGCCATGTCGTCGGGCGCGCTGCGTGCGCTCACCCATTCACAACAAGAATACCCCCCGGGGGTATTCCTCGCCACGTTCGCCCGTGCCGTCGGGATGCCGCCCGCTCCTCCGGCCGCGTACGCTGGAGCGATGGCCACCATCACCGAGCGCGCCCTCGCCGCGACCCTCGACCACGCGATCCTCAAGCCCGAACTGACCCGTGCCGAGGTCGACGCAGAGCTCGACATCGCCGCCGAATGGGGCGTCTTCAGCGTCTGCGTGCGGCCGAGCGACATCGCCCACGCCGCCGAGCGCCTCGCCGGCACCGGCGTCGCCGTCGGCACGGTCATCGGGTTCCCCCACGGCACCACCTCGACCGCCGCGAAGGTCGCCGAGGTCCGTCAGGCCCTCGCCGATGGGGCGAGCGAGTTCGACATGGTGATCAATATCGGGGCGCTGCGCTCGGGCTTCGACGACGCGGTGACCGACGACATCCGCGCCGTCGTCGCGGCGGCATCCGGGCACATCACCAAGGTGATCCTGGAGACCGCGCTGCTGGACGACGAGCAGATCGCGCGCGGGTCGCGGCTCACCGAAGCCGGCGGCGCCGACTTCGTGAAGACGTCGACGGGGTTCGCCGGCGGCGGCGCGACCGTCCCCCACGTCGAGCTCATGCGCGCCAACGTGGGCGCCGACGTGCAGGTGAAGGCCTCCGGCGGGGTCCGCAGCTACGCCGACGCGCTGGCCATGCTCGCCGCGGGGGCGTCGCGGCTCGGCACGAGCGGCAGCGCCGTGATCCTCGGCGAGGCCCGCCGGGTGGATGCCGGCGGGCAGGCCACCGGCGCCGTCGACTCCGCGTCGTACTGACCGCACGGCACGGCCCGGGCGCTCACCCTGCGCCGGTCAGGCCAGGGCGCGGCGGGTTTCGGCGACGTCCTGCTCCATCCGCGCGATGAGGGCCTCGACGCCGTCGAAGGCGAGCATCCCCCGGATGCGGTGCGCGAACTGCACCTGCACATGGTGGCCGTAGAGGTCGAGGTCCGTCTCGTCGAGCACGTAGGCCTCGACCTGGCGCGCGTGCACGTCGTCGAACGTCGGGTTGGTGCCCACCGAGATCGCCGCCGGGTAGCGGGTCACGGCACCGATCGAGGGTGCTCCGTCGGCGCCGTCCCCCTCATCGACCAGCCACCCGGCGTACACGCCGTCGGCGGGGATGAACCCGGCCGCATCGGCGGCGAGATTCGCCGTGGGGTAGCCGAGCTCGCGCCCCCTCTTGAGACCGTGCACGACCTCGCCCTGCACGGCGTGCGGACGGCCGAGCAGCCGCGTAGCGCCTTCGACGTCACCGGCATCCAGCAGGTCGCGCACCCACGTCGACGACACGCGGCGGCCTCCGCCCTGCACGTCGCCGACGACGTCGACCGCGAAGCCGAACTCCGCTCCGAGCGCGATCAGCAGGGCGGGGTCCCCCGCCCCTCCGCGACCGAAGCGGAAGTCGTCGCCGACCATGAGGGTGACGACACCGAGCGACTCCACGAGCACGTGCTCGACGAAGGCACGTGGTTCGAGCGCGGCCAGGGCTGCGTCGAAACGGAGCACGAGCACCGCGTCGATGCCCTCCTCGCCGAGGAGCCGCAGCTTCTGGTCGAGGCTCGCGAGCGGCTCGGGGCAGAGCTCGGGCCGCAGGACGCTCAGCGGATTGCGGTCGAAGGTGACGGCCACGACCCGCGCTCCGGCGTTGGCGGCGGCCACGCGCGCGCGGTCGATGACGGCGCGATGACCGGAGTGCACGCCGTCGAACTTGCCGATGGCGACGACGCTCGGGCCGAACCCGTGCGGCACCTCGGCCGGATCGTGGAAGACGATCACCAGCTCGACCCTTCCGCGACGGGAAGCTCTGCCGGCTGCGTGCGCCGCGACGAGACGAGCCACCAGATGCCGATGAAAGGCAGCACGAGCGGGATCCAGAAGTAGCCGTAGCCGTAGCCCGACCAGACGGTCGCGTCGTGGGCGAACAGTTCGGGATGCGTGAGGCTCAGCGTCCCGACGATGAGGACACCCGCCAGCTCGAAGCAGATCGCGACCCACGCCACGAGATACCAGGCCCGCGAGTCGGACCGGACGAGCGCGATCGTCGCCAGGATGTAGACCACCGCCGCGATCGCGGACAGCGTGTAAGCGACCGGAGCGCCGGCGAAGTCCTGGACGATCTGGACGAACGAGCGACCGGTCGCCGCGAGGGCCATGATCGCGTAGACGATCACGAGGACCCGGCCGATGCCGGTCATTCGGGGACGGGGCTCTGACATGACCTGTCAATGATAGGCGGCGAACAGGCGCCGGTCACATCGCAGGGAGGGTCCAGATGACCTGCATCCGCCACACCATTACCGCGACCGCCAGGGCCGCGATCCCCATGATGACCGTGCTCCAGCGGCTCCGCTCGACCAGCGCCCAGAAGACGGCGGCGGGCGGCAGCAGCACCGCCGAGACGAGATAGACCCAGAACTCTAGCGCGCTGCCTGTGGGCGGATTGCCGACGAGCGGGGCGATGACCGCGATCACCACCTGCGCGAAGAGCAGCAGGAGCACGAGCGCCAGCCCCCCGACCGTGAGGTCGCTGGGGCGACGGCCCGCGAGCCCGAGGACGACGCAGACGAGCCCCACGATCACGGCGACGCCGACCTGCACGAGCGCGAACCATTCGATCATGCATCCGCCTCCGGCATGTTCATGG
>JACEFY010000479.1 GCA_016807485.1 Stenotrophomonas maltophilia
GGCGAATGCCCCAGCGCCTTCGCCATGTCGCGGATCGCGTTCTTCGGGCGGTACTGGATGACGTTGGCCACCTGCGCCGCCCGCTCGCGCCCGTACTGGGCGTAGACCCACTGGATGATCTCCTCGCGACGCCCGGAGTCGAAATCGACGTCGATGTCGGGCTCTTCGTCGCGCATGGCCGAGAGGAACCGCTCGAACGGCAGCCGGTAGAAGATCGAATCGATCGCGGTGATGTCCAGCAGGTAGCAGACGGCGCTGTTGGCGGCCGAGCCTCGCCCCTGGCACAGGATGCCGCGGCGCCGCGCCTCCTGCACGATCCCGTGCACGATGAGGAAGTAGCCGGGGAAGTCCTTCTGCTCGATGACCGCGAGCTCGCGGGCGATGCGGGCGCGTCCGTCATCATCGAGGTCGGGGTACTTGCGCGGCACGGCCTCCCACACCAGCTGCCGCAGCCATGACATCGGCGTGTGCACCTCGGGCACGGTCATCTTCGGCAGGGCGGGCTTGGCGCGCCGGAGGGAGAAGGCGAGCTCGTCGGCGAGCGTCACCGTGTGCGCGACGGCCCCCGGGTAGCGGCGGAACCGGCGCGCCATCTCCGCCCCCGACCGCAGATGCGCCCCGGCGTGCGAGGGCAGCCAGCCGTCGAGCTCGTCGAGCCCGCGATTCGCGCGCACGGCGGCGACCGCCGCGGCGAGGTGCACCTTCTCGGGCACGGCGTAGTGCACGTTGTTGCTGGCGAGCACGGGCAGCCCCCGGTCGGCGGCGAGCGCGGCGAGGACGTCGTTGTCGCGCGTGTCGCGGGGGCCGCCGTGGTCGATGAGCTCGACGTGGACGCCATCCCTCCCGAACAGCTCGACCAGCCGATCGAGCTCGGCGGCCGCGGCCGCCGCCCCGCCGGCGGCGAGGGCCTGACGGACGGCGCCCTTGCGGCATCCGGTCAGGACGGCCCAGTGCCCCTCGCTCTGGTCCGCCAGCTCGTCGAGACGGTAGAGCGGCCGGCCCTTCTCTCCCCCGGCGAGCTGGGCGTGGGTGAGCGCCGCGGCGAGCCGGTGATAGCCCTCCTCGGCCCGGGCCAGCACCAGCAGATGCGTGCCGGCCGGGTCGGCCTCGCCCGCCTGCGGCGCGGGGAGCGAGAGTGAGAGCTCGGCCCCGAAGACGGTCTTCACCCGGAACTTCTCAGCCGCTTCGGCGAAACGGACGATGCCGTAGAAGCCGTCGTGGTCGGTGAGGGCGAGAGCGTGGAGCCCCAGCCGCTCGGCCTCCTCGGCCAGCTCGGCCGGCGACGATGCCCCGTCGAGGAAGGAGAACGACGAATGCGCGTGCAGCTCGGCGTAGGGCACCGTGTCGCCGGGGCGCGCGATCGGCGGGGCCTCGTACGAGCCGCGCTTGTGCGAGAACGCCGGGCCGTCGCCGCCGTCGGGTCGGCGCCCGCTGAGGAGCCGCTCCATCTCGGACCACGTGACCGAAGGATTGTGGAAGCCCATCAGTCGTAGACC
>JACEFY010000480.1 GCA_016807485.1 Stenotrophomonas maltophilia
CGCGAAGATGGAGATCGCTCCGGGATGATCGATGGCCTGCGCCGCCCGCACCTCTTCGAAGAACGCCGGCCAGCGCCGCGCGTCGCGCGCCAGCTCGGGAAGGAGGATCTTGAGCGCCAGCGGGGCTCCCCCGAGAAGGTCCTCCGCCGCGTAGACGGCCGCGGTGCCCCCGGAGCCGATGAGATCTCCTCGTCGATAGCGCCCTCCGACCAGCTCGCCCGGGGTCATCGCACGACCTCGACGGGACGAGGCGAGACCGTCGCGGCAACGGAGGCGAGCACCGCGACCGACTTCGACGCCGCCTGACTCGCCACGCTGGTGCCCTCGTACCAGCGGGCGCACATCATGATCGGCTCGCCGTCGAGGGTGGCGTACCAGCCGATGCTGCGCGCCGAGGTCATGATGAAGGTGGAGATCGTCACCCGTGCGATCTGTCGGGCGACGTGTGAGGCGTGCTCGCGAGCTGCGGGGATCGACGGATAGAGCAGAGCCGAACGCGCCAGTTCGCGGTTGTTCAACGCGTGAACGCGCCAGTAGGCCCGGCCGACGACCGCCGGCAGGGCGGCATCCGCGTCGTCGTGGACGGCGGCCATGGCGCGCCGCCATCCGAGCGCGCCGCGCGCGTCGTCGCCGGCGAATGCCGCGAAGGAGATCAGCGCGCCCGTCACGCCCACCCCTTCGTGACGTGTCTGGTGTCGTCGCGTCATCGTGCTGCGGCCGGACGACCACGAAGCATCGTGATGGTGAACACCGCGCTTCGTTCGCGTGAAGGAGAGGTGATCCGCATCGCGGACCGGCCGGTCACCGGGCGACGAGGGGAGCGCGCCTGCTCAGGGCACCGTGACGGGCGGCGGGGTCGTGCCCCGGACGCGGCCCCCGGTGGCCGCCAGCCAGCATCCGAGGATGACGAGCGGGAACCCGAGGAGGAGCCCGCCGGAGAGGTGTTCGCCGAGCACGACGACGCCGAGGAGAATCGCGACAACGGGGTTGACGTAGGTGAACAGCGGCGCGCGCACCGGACCGACCACCGCGATCAGGGCGAAGAACACCACGAAGGCGACGGCGGTGCACAGCACCCCGAGGGCGACGAGCGAGACGGTGGAGCGTGCCGACGGCACGTCGTGCTGGGTGAGCAGGGCGAACGGGAGGTAGAACACGCCGACGGCGGCGAGCGAGAGGGTGATCGTGCCGAGCGACGGGATGCCGGCCAGCTTCGTCGCGATGAGGAAGGGCGCGATCGCGTACATGAGGGCGACGAGCAGCACCTCGCCGACCGCGATGAGCGCCTGGGGGTCGCTTCCGACGGCCAGCCCGGGCCCTGCGACGATCACCCCGACGCCGACGAACCCGAGGACGAGACCCGCGGCCCGCCATGGCGAGAACGCCGACCGGTCTCCGCGGAGCAGCGCGATGATCGCGGCGAACAGGGGAACGGTCGCGACGAGCAGTCCCGTCGTACCGGAGGGGAGAGTCTGCTCGGCGTGGCC
>JACEFY010000481.1 GCA_016807485.1 Stenotrophomonas maltophilia
CCGGTCCGCTCCCGAGACCTGCTCGGCAATCGGATCGCGGGACGCTCGGGGGAATACCCGCCCCGCCACCGCCGTTTCCGACGTGGTCCGGCCGCACACGACGCGGCCGCCACTTCGTCTGAAAGGCTGATCCGTGCACCTCTTCTCCCCGCTGACCGTCGGCGATCTCACCCTCTCGAACCGCGTCGTCATGGCCCCCTTGACCCGCACGCGCGCGGGCGCCGAGGGCATCCCGGGCGACATCGTGGCCGAGCACTACGCGCAGCGCGCGGGGCTCGGGATGATCATCACCGAGGGCGTGTACCCGAGCGAGGAGTCGCGGGCGTACCCGGGTCAGCCCGGCATCGTCACGGACGCGCAGGTCGAGGGATGGCGTGCCGTCGCCGACGCGGTCCGCGCCGAGGGCGGCGTCATCGTCATGCAGCTCATGCACAGCGGCCGCGTCTCGCACACCGACATCACCGGCACGGCGCGCATCGTCGCGCCCAGCGCGATCGCGATCGAGGGCGAGGTGCGCACGCCATCCGGCAAGAAGCCCTACGCCGCGCCCCACGCCCTCACCACCGACGAGCTCGCACAGGTGCGCGGCGAGTTCGTGACGGCGGCCGTGCGCGCGATCGAGGCCGGCTTCGACGGCGTCGAGCTCCACGGGGCCAACGGCTACCTCCTGCACGAGTTCCTCTCGCCGGCATCCAACCACCGCACTGACGCCTACGGCGGATCGCCCGACAAGCGCACCGCCTTCGTCATCGAGGTCGCCACGGCGGTCGCGGAGGCGGTCGGTGCGGGACGCGTCGGCATCCGTCTCTCGCCCGGGCACAACATCCAGGGCATCGTCGAGACCGACGACGACATCCGCGCCACCTACCCGCCGCTCATCGACGGCCTCGCCCCGCTCGGCCTCGCCTACCTCAGCGTCCTCCACCACGACCCGGCGGGCGCGCTCATCCAGTCGCTGCGCAGCCGGTTCGGCGGCGTCTTCATCGCCAACAGCGGCTTCGGTCAGCTCACCACGAAGGAGGAGGCCACCGATTTCGTCGAGCGCGGCGCCGCCGACGCCGTCGCCGTCGGGCGTCTGGCGATCGCGAACCCCGACCTGGTCGAGCGCTGGGAAGGCGGACATCCCGAGAACGAGCCCAACCCCGCCACGTTCTACGGCGCCGGGCCCGAGGGCTACACGGACTATCCGCGACTCTCCGCCTGAGCGCGAGACCGAGTGGGCGCGTCGTGCGGCTTCCCCGACGCGATGACGGCACTACGCGTCCACTCGAATGTCGGGCACGCGCCCGCCTGAGCCGCGACGCCGAGTGGGCGCGTGCTGCGGGATCCCCGGCGCGATACCCGCATCGCGCGTCCACTCGCGCGTGCGGGGCGGCGCCGGTGCACCTGGGAGGATTGCGGGATGACCGCAACACTCGTGGCCCGCGGGGTCTCCGGCGGCCACGGCCACCGCACGCTGTTCGACTCCCTCGACCTCACCGTCGCA
>JACEFY010000482.1 GCA_016807485.1 Stenotrophomonas maltophilia
CGTGTGCGCGATGCGATCGGCGAGCTCGCCCCCCAGGCGGCCGCCGCCGGGGTGACGCTCGCGATCGAGCCGCTGCATCCCATGTACGCGTCCGACCGGTGCGTCGTGTCCACCCTCGGTCAGGCGCTCGACATCGCCGCCGACTTCGCGCCCGAGACCGTCGGGGTGACGGTCGACACCTTCCACATCTGGTGGGATCCGGATGTCATCGCATCCATCGAGCGGGCCGGCCGCGAAGGACGCATCGCGACCTATCAGGTGTGCGACTGGAAGACGCCGCTCGCCGCCGACGTGCTGCTCAGCCGGCACTATCCCGGAGACGGCGTCATCGACTTCGGTCCGATAACGGCGGCCGTCGTGGAGAGCGGGTACGACCGCGACATCGAGGTCGAGATCTTCAACGAGGAGATCTGGGCGACCGACCCCGCCCTCGCCGTCCGGCGGACCGCCGCGGGCTTCGCCTCCGCGGTGTCGCCGCACCTGGCCCCCTAGAATCACGATCGTGACCGATGTTTCCGAGAGCATGCGCCCCGGCGCGGTGACGCTTCACGACGTGGCCCGCGAGGCCGGTGTCTCGCTGGCGACGGCGTCACGCACGCTCAACGGCTCGGCGCGGAAGGTCGCCGACTCGTACCGCGCACGCGTGGAGGCCGCAGCGGAGAAGCTCGGCTACAGCGCCAACCTCTCGGCGCAGGCGACCGCACGGGGAACCTCGGCCATCATCGCGCTGCTCGTGGCCGACATCGCAGACCCCTATTTCGGCGAGATCGCATCCGGCGTCGCCCGCGGTGCCGACGAAGCCGGACTCGTGGTGACGGTGGCCATCACCGACCGCGATCCCGAGCGGGAGGTGCGGCTCGTCCGGGCCCTGCGCGGACAGCGCCCACGCGGCTTGATCCTCGCCGCCTCGCGCACCTCGCAGGAGCTCGCGCCCGAACTCGCCGCCGAGCTCGACCTCTTCGCCGCCGGCGGCGGGCGCGTGGTGGCGCTCGGCGCCGAGTCCGACACCGTCCGCGGCGTCGTGATCGACAACCGCGGCGGCGCCGACGCGCTCGGTGCAGCGCTCGCCGAGCGCGGCTACCGCCGCGCGATCGTGCTGGCCGCGGGCGAGGGTGTCGTGACGAGCGACCACCGGCTCGCCGGCTTCACGGCGGGGTTCACCCGCGGCGGCGGTGAGGTGAGCCGGGTCTACCGCGGCGGATTCACGCGCGAGTCCGGTCGCGCCCTCATGTCCGAGGCCCTCGGCGACGGTGTCGAGCCGGGCACGGTGGTCTTCGGCATCAGCGATGTCGTCGCCATCGGCGCGCTGTCGACGCTCCGTGACGCGGGACGCTCGGTGGGCGACGACGTGGCGCTCGCCGGGTTCGACGACATCCCGACCGGCCGCGATGTGACCCCCGCCCTGACGACGGTGCGCATTCCGCTCGAAGAGGTCGGCTATCACGCGCTGCACGCCGCGATCGACGCGGAGTGGGCCCCGGCGCAC
>JACEFY010000483.1 GCA_016807485.1 Stenotrophomonas maltophilia
CGCGGGGTTCCCGCGCGGCGCGCGGTTCACGCGGCGGCCGCGGTTCGCGCGGTTCACGGGGCTCCCGCGGCGGCTTGGGCTGTTTGGGCTCTCGGGGCTTCTTCGGCTCGCGCGCGGGCTCGGGCTCGTAGGGCTCCTGCGGGCCGAACAGATCGTCGAGGCTCATGCGAGGAACTCCCTCGCGGCGACCACGAGCGCGTCGACGCCGCGCTCGATCGTCGGATGCAGGATCGGCGCGAAGAACGGCGAGTGGTTCGTCGGGATGTCTTCGTTGACCGTGCCGCGGGCCACGGCATCCGCCCACTGCTGCGGGTCGAGACCACCCCAGAACCAGAACACGAGCGGCACGTCCGCCTCACGGGCGAACCACGAGACGTCCTCGCTGCCGGTGAACATGCCCGTGTCGATCACGGTGCCGTCACCGAAGGCCCGGTCGAACGCGGCGGTCAGCCGCGCGGTCGCCGCGGGGTCGTTGATCGTCGGCGGGAGGCTGTGGTCGACGCGGATGACGGGCGGCTGCTCGGCGCCGGAGGCCGCGGCCTCGGCACGGACGACCCGCTCCACGCGCGCCATGATGTCGGCGCGCGACGGCTCGTCGGGGTAGCGCAGGCTGAGTTCGAGCGTCGCCTCGGCCGGGATGATGTTGTTCTTGAGGCCGGCGTGGATGGAGCCCACGGTGACGACGGCCATCTCCCGCGGGTCGACCTCGCGCGAGACCACGGTCTGCAGCCGCATGACGGTGGCCGCGGCCATGACGATCGGATCGATCGTCGCGTGCGGGCGCGAACCGTGACCGCCGCGCCCGAGGAGGGTGACGGTGAGCCCGTCGCTCGCCGCCATCTGCGTGCCCGGGCGCACGCCGATCGTGCCCGCCGGAAGCGGGGTGAGGTGCTGGCCGAGCACGATGTCGGGCCGGGGGAACGCGTCGAGCACGCCGTCGGCGATCATCGCCTGCGACCCGGCGCCGTACTCCTCGGCCGGCTGGAAGACGGCCACCACGGTTCCCGACCACTCGTCGCGCGTGGCCTGCAGCTTCTCGAGCGCCCCGAGCAGCGCGGTGACGTGCATGTCGTGGCCGCACGCGTGCATCACCGGCACGTCGTTGCCGGCGGGGTCGGTGCCCCGGGCCGTGCTGGCGTAGTCGAGGCCGGTCTGCTCGGCCACCGGGAGCGCGTCCATGTCGGCGCGGAGCCACACGACCGGCCCGTCGCCATTCTCGAGCCGCGCCACGACACCGGTCTTCCCGAGGCCCTCGACGTACTCCAGGCCGAGCGCGGTGAGCTCGCGCGTGATGACGCCGGCCGTCCGCGTCTCCTGGAAGGAGAGTTCGGGATGGCGGTGCAGGTCGATGTAGAGGGCCTCGAGGTCGATGCTCATGGCCCCGAGCCTACGCGGCGCGCCTGTGCGGGCGGGAGGCCGGCGCTCAGGCGCGAGGCGCCGTCGAGGTGCGCACGACCAGCTCGAACGGCAACGA
>JACEFY010000051.1 GCA_016807485.1 Stenotrophomonas maltophilia
GGCGGTACGTCAGTGGAGAAGTGCAACGGGTGCCCGTACACAAGACCGACGGTCGGGTGCGCGCGGAAGAGGTTCACCGCGCGCGCCAGCGCACCGGAGGTCAACATGTCGTCCGCATCGAGTTTGACCACGAACTCACCGCGGGAGCGCGCGAACCCGGCATTGAAGGAGCGAACATGGCCACAGTTGACCTCGTTGACGATCAGCGTCACGCGCGCGTCGGCCTGCACGAGCTGCCCTGCCACATCGCGCGACGCATCCGTCGATCGGTCGTCGACGATGATCACCTCGACCTCGACGTCACGCTGATCCAGGGCGCTGTGGACGGCCGCGGGGAGGAATCGTGCGTAGTTGAAACAGGGGATGACGACGGACACCAGCGCCCGGTCGCCCGACGCGGCACGCGCCGGAGCAGATCTGCGCGCACGGGGCCCCCGAGGCGCGATGCGGCCGATGAGCGGAAGCACTTTGCCGCCGACGGCTTCACTCTCGACGAAGGCCCGCCAGCGCGTGGTGGCGTCGGCGCTCATGAGGCCACCCCCACGGCGACCTCAGGCTCAGCGCTTCGAACCCGCCGCAGGTTCTTCCGCAGCCACGGCCACATCAAGAGAAGGTAGATCGCGGCCGCGCCCCCGCCACCTGCCACGAGGGCGACCGGGGCGTCGTCGATCATCCAGCGCGCCAGGAGCGCGACGGCGGTGGCCGGAATGGTGGCCAGCGTCGCGGGCCACATGGCCCGCAGGAACGGGACGATCGTCGCACCTGTGGTGTGCACGACGTACCAGTAGCACGGCAGGACGACCACGACCCCGATGGCCACATGCACCCACGCCGCACCGATGATTCCGAACGCCGTGGTCGCCGCGACCATTCCGGACGCGAGGGCGACCAGCCAGATCACCTGAATGACGAAGACCGGCCGAGACCGGCCCCGCGCGTAAAGGTAGCCCGCGAAGATGTCGAAGACGACACGCAAGCTCCCATACAGTCCCAACGCGGCCAGGACGGGCGCGGCCGGCAGCCACTTCGCGCCGTACACCGTCTCGATCAGGGGCGCACTGAGGGCGGCCAGCATCGCGCCCGCGGGAAGCGCCGCAGCCCAGGCGATTCCGGTCAGGGACGCCAGCCCGGCGCTGCCGTTGTCCGTTCGTGAGAAGTAGGGCAGAGAGATGGAACGCACCACCTGGGCGAGTGCGCTCATGGGCCAACTCGAGATGTTGAACGCGAGAACGTAGTACCCCAGGGCAGTCGCTCCCACAACGCGGGCGAGGATGATGTTGTCGACGTTCAACAGGGCCCACGAGAGCAGATTCGCTCCGGCGATCGGCAGGCCGAAGGCGAGCACAGGTCGCACCAACGTGCGGTCGATGCCGAAACGCGGAATCTCTCGAGCGAGAATGAACTGGAGGACGCTGGAGACGAGCTGCGCGGCCACGCGGCCGACGGCGAGTCCGAGCACTCCCCATCCTGTTGCCACGAGAAGCAGGGTGACCGTCGTCGAAACGACGAAGTCGGCGACGCCGATGTAGAACATCTCGCGCTGTTGGAAACGTCGCTGGAGCATCGCGTACGGGACGACGCTCACGCTGGCCAGGAGGAGAGTGAACGACAAGACCGCGATGGCGGGTCCTGCCTCGGGGCTTCCGAGCAGCTGGGCTAGCGCGCCGCTGGACGTGAATGTCGCGATGGTGATGATCAGCCCCATCGCCAGGCTCAGGCTGGCCACCGTGGGCGCGATCTGGCGAGGGCGATCACTGCGAATGATGTCAGCCGAAAGGCCCAAGTCCGCGACCGAGACGAGAATGGATTGCACGGTCAGCGCCACCGCATAGACGCCGAACTGCTCCGGCATCAAGAGACGCGCGAGAATGATGCCCACGGTGAGGCTACCGAGCCGCAGCACGATCGTGCTCAATCCGCTCCACGCAGCACCGCGCGTCGCGCGCTGCCGGAGCGTGCGTTCTGGAGTCGGGTCCGACACTCGCAGGTCGCTCATGAGAAGCGTCCTCGCAGGTCTGGCGCGGACGCAGGAGACCGCCGTTCCCAGACCTGAACATCATCGACGCCAAGGGCACCGGCGACGCGCCCACGGCGGTCGTGGTCCGCCTCCCGCCAGATGCGGTCGTCTACGGCGGCCACGCTCGCGCCGCCCACCACAACGAGCACCTGCGTCGCACGCAGCGACTCGATGCCGAGCATCTCCGCGCCCTCGGTCTCAGTGATCAGGATGGACGGCGCTCCCCCGAGGACGATTTCTCCCGACGAATCGGGGTCCAAGCCCAGTCGGCATCCCGAAGATCGGGATCGCGACCCCGTGAATTTCGGTGACACTCCGACGCGGACGAGAGTGACAGCGGAAGGATCACGGGTCACCATGGCTCCGACGGCACTCGCGACATCATCGGAGACGGCGAGCAAGACCACGGCATCGACCTGAAGCCCTCCGAATGTGTCGAATATCGTCGGCTGCTCGCCCTGAGCGGATCTCCCTCGGAGCTTGCTCCATGCCTGCGACAAACGGCGAGCGATCCGCCGGGGAAGCCGTCGGGATCGCGTCCGAGCGGCCAGCATCGCATCAGGTTTCCAGACCTCCACATTCAAGGGCGGCTCTGCCATCGACGCGACGTCGCGCGCGATCGCCTGGCTTCCACCTGCGAGGAGGTCATTCACGAGCTCCGACCGCCAATGCTCCCAACCATCGTCACCCGCTCCCGCGTGCACGCTGAGGCGACGCGGACGGTCGGCGACGATCATGCGAACTCCTGCGAGCTCCCCCACAACGCTTCGTATGCGGTCGAGCTCGGGGTGCCGAAGGCCCGGGTAGGCGCGAGCAAGACGAGCGGCATCCGAGCTAGCACCCTCGCAGAGACGGGAACGGATGAATGTGGCCCACTCCACAGGGTCAGGACACGACGCACCATGACCCCGCAGCACGAGGGCGATGGAGTGATCGAGGATGTTCCCGGCCTCGCGGGCTTGTCCGCGTCGAAGCAGACTGCGCGCCATTCCGAGTCCGGCTTCCGGCTCGAAGTGGAAGTTCAACACCTGTGCGAACATTTCCGCCGCGGCCGCGGGCCGACCCTCCTCGAGCAGCGCGCGGCCCGCGCGGATTCGCCGCCGATCCTGACCTTCAGGGGAGACGAAGCCCACCGCCCCTCTGTGCGCGTCGACCGGCGCGAGTCGAAGGCGCCCGAAGGGCTCCGGCTGGACGATGACCTCGCCCGGTCTCCGGGCAAGTGACAAGTCGAACCATTGCCGGAGTTGATCGCGATGCTCGATCGAGTGGCGAGTGTGCGCGAGCGTCTGCCCGGCTTTCGCGATGCGATCGATTTCCGACGGATGTGCGAACAGGTAGTCAACGCGTTCAACGACGTCACCGGCATCCGCGAAAACACAGTTCTCCATGTCCACGAAGCCGGCTGCCTCCACCCCCGCCGTGCGCTCGGTGAGAAGTAGCGCGCCGGACGCGGGGATTTCGAAGTGCTTGCGCGTCACGTCCTCGGCGATCGTGCCGCACGCGGGGATGATCTGGGCCGAGCTGAGATCACGGGCGTAGGCGTCGCCCGTCGGCATCGACGCCGTCGCGTTTCGATCGAACCACCCCGCGTGCGGTATCGCGCGGACGGGATAGTTCTGGCGAAGGATGCGATCGATGCTGACGCGCCACGGGTAGTTCGACGCCCGACTGCCGCTGAGCAGAATCTTCTGCGTCTTGCCCCCGGTATGGGTGCGGAAGCGGTGACGGTCAGCGAAGTTGGGCCAGGCGTACAGTCGGTCGCGGAGCTCGGGTGTGTAGCCACTTGCCGACACCGCCAGGCCGAAGAAGGTCTCCACCCCCCACTCATCCATGTCGGATAGGAACACCGACCGGGTCGCACAGTACGCATCCGCGTCGAGAAAGCCGACCTTCGGAATCTCGGGGTGACGATGCGTATTACGAATCCTGCGTCCGGGCCGTGCGTACACGCCCGACTCGAAAAGGGCGAGTTGAGGCCTCACCCGATCTACGGCCTCGTCGTAATCGGCGTTCTCAGAGACCAGAGTGACATCGAACGACAGTTGCAGGCACTCGAGATGATCTCGAAAGTGGCCGCGGATGAACTCCGGCAAATTCGTGTCCAGAATCCGGAAGAAGAGCAGACGCGGCTTCTCGATCGTCTCATCCGTTGGAGTGTGCGTTCCGATCACTTCACAACCTCGCCGCGCACTCATCGATGGCCGCGCGCGTTGCCGCGGCGACGATCGTCTGCTGCCGCTCGGTGAGATGCGGGAACATCGGGAGAGACAGCATCTCAGCCGCGGCGCGTTCGGCGACCGGGAACTGTCCGCGGACGTAGCCGAGCGGTGCGTACGCCTCGGTGGCGGGGACGACCGTCGGGTAATGGATGCCGGCTCCGATGCCCGCATCGCCCAGGTGCGCGAGGATGCGATCCCGTTCCGCCACGCGGACGACATAGAGGTGCCAGACGTCCGTGTTCCCTGGACGCACGGACGGCAGCCGCACGCCGTCGACATCACCGAGGAGGTGCGAGTAACGCTCCGCGGCGGCACGTCGCGCCGCGTTCCAGCCCTCGAGTCGGCGCAGCTTCGCCCGCAGCACCGTCGCCTGCACGGCGTCGAGCCGGGCATTCACGCCGATGCGGTCGTGGACGTACTTGACCGAGCTGCCGTGCGCGGACAGGTTCCGGATGAGCGCGGCGGCGTCGGCGTCGTTCGTCATCACAGCGCCGGCATCCCCCGCTGCTCCGAGGTTCTTGCCCGGGTAGAAGCTCGTCGCGGCGATACGGCCGGCGGCGCCGGCGCGACCGGCCGGCCCGGACGCGCCCTGCGCCTGCGCGGCATCCTCCACCACGACCAGTCCGTGCGTGTCGGCGATCGGCGTGATCAGCTCCAGCGGCGCCGTCTGACCGAACAGGTGCACGGGCGCGATGACGCGCGTCCGAGGCGTGATCGCCGCCTCGACAGCAGCGGGATCGATGAGCAGGTGCTCCTCGTCCACGTCGACGAACACCGGCACGGCACCGATCCTCGATGCCGCTTCCGCCGTCGCGATGAACGTGTTCGCCGGCATGATGATCTCGTCGCCGGGAGCGACCCCGACGGCGCGGTACGCGAGTTCGAGGGCATCGGTGCCGTTGGAGACACCGACGACGTGATCGACGCCGATGTAGTCCGCGTACTCGGCCTCGAACGACGCGATCTCGTCGCCGCCGATGAACGCGGCGGACGCGAGCTGTGCGTGCCAGACCGGCATCACCTCGTCGACGATCTCGGCCTGCTGCGCGGCCAGATCCAAGAACGGAACTCTCATGCGCGCTCCCCCAGCGCTCGGGCGGGCACGCCGGCCCACGTCTCTCCCTGCGGCACGTCCTCCAGGACGACCGCGCCCATCCCCACGGTGGCATCGGCCCCGACGGTCACTCCCTGGCGAACGCAGGCGTTCATCCCGAGGTACGCACCGGCGCCGATGCGCACGGATCCGCCGAGGCTGACTCCCGCCGCCAGCGTCACCGCGTCGTCGAGGCGATCGTCGTGGGTCACGACGCTGTTCGGCATGATCACGACGTGCCGGCCGATGGCGGCATCCGCCGTCACGACGACCCCGTCGAGGACGATCGAGCCGTTCCCGACCGTCGATGTCGCTCCGATCCGCGCCGACCGGGCCGCGAAGACGGCGAACCGCTCGTCTCCGACACCCGACTCCGCCAGCCGTCGGACCACCTGCGCGCGCGCCGCGCTCGGCCCGATGCAGACGAGCAGCTGCTCGCCGCGGTCCGCCGCGTCATCGATGACTCCGACCACGCGGACGCCGCCTATCTCGGCACCCTGCAGTGACACGTCGTCGTCGAGGATGCCGGTGACCCCGGTGATCCCCGCCGCCAGAACTTCTCTCGCCAGGCCACTCGCCCCCACAAGGAGCAGCCCGGCGGTCATGCGACCGCCGCCTTCACGGGTCTCAGGAGCACTTCTATGACGCGGTCCTGATCGGCGTTGCTCAGCGAGTGATAGACCGGGAGGATCAGCGTGTTGTCGGTGAGGTGCTCCGTCGCCGGCAGCGATCCCTCCGGCGCCAGATCCCGATACGGCGCCTGGCGATGGGTGGCCATGATGCCGCGCCGCGCCGAGATCCCCGCTTCGGCGAGCGCGATCAGCAGTCCGTCGCGATCGGTCGGGTAGGCCCCCTGCACTTCGACCCAGAACGATTGGACGTTTCCCGTCCCGTAGTCCGGATCGGCGACGGTGCGCAGACCTTCCAGCCCTCGGATGCCAGCGCGATACCGCGTCGCGATCTCGCGGCGGCGCCGCACGATCGCCGGAAGCTTCCCCAGCTGCACGAGTCCGACCGCGGCCTGCAGGTCGGTCATCCGGAAGTTGAAACCGACTTCGGAGTACTCCTCGGCGGGCGGGAGGACGCTCTGGTGGCGATCCGCGGCGGAGACCGTCATCGCGTGCTCGCGCAGTCGGCGCGCGCGCGCGGCCCAGTCGGCACGCGACGTCGTGAGCATGCCGCCCTCGCCGGTCGTCAGGAGCTTGCGCGGGTGGAAGGACCATGCGGCGATATCGGCTCCGGCCCCGACCGGTCGTCCCCGGTAGGTCGATCCCGCCCCGCACGCGGCATCTTCGATGACGACCACGCCGAGCGGGTCGGCGATCTCGCGGATCGGCGCGAGGTCTACCGGAACGCCCCCCTGGTCGACCACGATGACGGCTCGGGTGGCCGAGGTCAGCGCCGCGGCGAACCCGGCCGCGGTCATGTTGCCCGTCACGACGTCGACGTCGACGAAGACGGGCGTCGCGCCGACATAGGTGACGGCGTTCGTCGTCGCGATGAACGAGAACGACGGGACGATGACCTCGTCGCCCGGACCGATCCCCGCCACGATGAGGGCGAGCTGCAGCGCCGTCGTGCAGCTGCTCGTCGCGACCGCGAACGACGCCTCCATCGCGGCGGCGAACTCCTCCTCGAAGCGCGCGACGCGCGGGCCCTGCGCGACCCAGCCCGACGCGATCACCTCGGCGACGGCATCGGACTCCTCCTGGCCGAGCCAGGGGATCATCACGTTGATGCGGTCGCTCACGCCGTCACCACCGAACGGGTCGCGGCGATCTCGGAGCGCAGCGGCCGCCACCATTCGACGAGCTCCCGCAGGCCCTCCTCGAGTCCGATCGACGCCTCGAACCCGAGGTCACGGCGGGCGGCATCGGTCGACGCGAGCCTGCGCACGACACCGTTGACGGCGCGCTCCGGACCGTGCTCGACTCCGAGGTGCTCGGCATCCATCACCCGCAGGAGAGCTTGCGCGAGTTCGAGCAGGCTCGTCTCGGTGCCGCTGGCGATGTTGTAGGTGCCCTCGACGACGTCGCTCGCGGCGGCGAGGACGTTGGCCCGGGCGATGTCGGGAGCGCAGACGAAGTCCATCGTCTGCCGGCCGTCACCGAAGATGAGCGGCGGGATGCCGTCGGAGATGCGCTCCATCCAGCGGACGAGAACCTCGGTGTAGACGCCGTGGACATCCATCCGGGGCCCGTACACGTTGAAGTAGCGCAGCAGCACATAGTCGAGTCCCTGCATCGCGCGGAAGCTGCGCACGAGCCCTTCGTTGAAGGTCTTCGCGGCGCCGTAGATGGTGTCGTTGTTCTCGTGGTGGTGGCGCTCGTCGGTCGGGAAGGTCTCAGCCATGCCGTAGACGGAAGCGCTGGATGCGGCCACGAGCTTGCCGACGCGGTGCTTCGCCGCGGCCTCCACGACGTTGAAGGTGCCGTCGACGAGCACCTCGAGCGCGAGCCGCGGTTCTTCCGCGCACTGCGTGATGCGGATCGCGGCCTGGTGGTAGACGACATCCTTGCCCGCGACGAGGTCGTCGACGAGCGCCCGATCGCGGATGTCACCGTCGATGAGCGTCGCGCGCCCCGAGGCGAGGGCGCCGTCGAGGTTCGCCAGCCGCCCGCGGACGAGGTTGTCGAGGATGTCGATCTGGTCGACCCCCGCCGCCAACAGCTGGTCGACCAGCGTCGAGCCGATCGTCCCGGCCCCGCCGGTGACGAGGACACGTGCGCCTTCGAGCTGAGTCATGCGGCTGCCCTCCGGGGCTGGATGTCGAGTTTCATGGGCGCCGGGGCTCCCCCGGCGGCGAGACTGCGCTGAGCGGCGTCGAGCACCGACAGCACGCGGAGCCCGGCATCCCCGCTCGTGCGCGCGGGACGATCCTCACGGATCGCCGCGGCGAACTCCGCGACCACGCCGGCGAGCGCCTCGCGTTCGGGCAGAGCAGGCGACCACGTGTCACCGAGCCGGTACGAGATGTTCGCGTCGCGACGGTCGGGGGTCGTCTCCTTCGAGACGGCGGCGATGTCGACCCCGCGGTCGTAGACGCTGATCCGCTGCTGCGGGTTGAGGTCGTCCCAGACGAGGGTGCGCTTCGTGCCGCCGATCACCATCTGGCGGATCTTCGTCGGGCTGAGCCAGTTGACGGTGACGTGGGCCATCGCGCCGCACTCGAGCGGCAGCGCGAGGTAGCCGACGCAGGCCTTCCCCGTGCCGAGCGGGTCGGAACCGTGCGCCGAGACGGATGCCGTGGTGAGCCCCCCGGGAAGGACGAAGTCCATGATCGACAGATCGTGGGGCGCGAGGTCCCAGAACACGTCGACGTCCGGCTGGATGAGTCCGAGGTTGATGCGCGTGCTGTCGACGAAGAGGATGTCGCCCAGCGCGCCCTCGGCGATGAGGTCGCGGATCTTCAGCACCGCCGGCGTGTAGCAGTAGGTGTGATCGGCCATGAGCACCCGGCCGCGGCGCGCGGCGCGCGCGACCATCTCCTCGCCCCGCACACGGTCGTCGGCGAGCGGCTTCTCCACCATGACGTGCTTGCCGGCATCCAGCGCCTGCAGGACGATCGGATGGTGCGTGCGGGCGGGCGTCGCGATCGCGATCGCGTCGACATCCGGGTCGGCGAGAACGTCGTCGAGGCTCGTCGTCACGGGCACGCCGCCGATGGAGTCGGCGACCCGCTGGGCGCGATCGATGTCGAGGTCGCAGATGCCCGCGAGCTCCCAGTCCGCGCTCGCGCGGAAGTTGCGTGCGAGGTTGGGTCCCCAGTACCCGGCCCCCACGACGACCACTTTCAGTTTTTCAGTCACGTTGCTGCTCCCCACGAGGCTCGTGATCGACCTCACGGTCTATTCGGTTGGTATGAATGTCACGTCGACCCAGTAGTTGTGGTTCGACAGGTTCGACGGGTACGCCGTCGAATAGACGTAGGCCGCACCCTGTTGCGGCGTCGTGAACACGCCCGAGCTCGTCGGGCTCGCGAGGCCGTTGAGATCGACGGCGTATCGTCCGGTGGTGCTGTGCAATCCGACCCGGTATTCCTGGCCGGGCTGGAGGGCGACGGGCGATGCGAAGGCGGCTTCCTGCCAGCCGTCGGCGGTCTCGGCCGTGAAGGTCACCTGGGACAGCAGCTGACCCGCGCTGTTCCACAGATAGCCGGTATGCGTTCCGGTGTTCGATGCGCCCTTGAAGAAGCGCACACCGGTCGCCGTGCCGGTTCTGCTCACGCTGAAGCGCGTCGCAACCTGCACGCTGTTCGGATCGTTCCACGCCGCGTTCTGCGGAGTGAGCTGCCCGAAGATCGACGCCGCCGTGAGCACGGGCGGCTCTGTCGCGGTCGTGAAGGTCCACGCGCCGCCGGTGACGCCGGGTACCGACACCGCGTACGAGGTCCGCCACGCCAGCGGATCGGTGGGAGTGAACGTCACCGTTCTGGTCACCTCGTCGTACGTCGTCGAGCCGGCCACGGATGCCGCGCCCGCGGTCAGCGTGATCTGCGTCGAGGGGGCAGACCGGTCGAGCGACACCGTCACCGTCGTGGTGGGCGCGACGTCGATCGCCCCCGCCGCGGGCGTAGCCGACGTCACGGCCGGCGGCGGTGTCGGCGTAGGCGTCGGTGTGGGTGTCGGTGTCGGTGTGGGTGTCGGTGTCGGTGTCGGTGTCGGTGTCGGTG
>JACEFY010000484.1 GCA_016807485.1 Stenotrophomonas maltophilia
GCCCGTCTGACCAAGATCGTGCAGGAGGTCTCGCCGGCGGGCACCGACCTCGAGCTCGCCTGGAATCCCGAGTTCCTGCGCGAGGGGTTCGCGGTGGAAGACACCCTGCGCCCCGACCGGCTGGTGTTCGGCGTCGCATCCGACTACGCCGAGCGCGCCCTGCGCGACGCGTTCGCGCCGATCATCGCCGAGGGGACCCCGGTCGTCGTGGCCGACACGGCGACGGCCGAGCTCGTGAAGGTCGCCGCCAACTCGTTCCTCGCGACGAAGATCTCGTACATCAACGCGATGGCCGAAGTGTGCGAGGCCACCGGCGCCGACGTCAACCTGCTCGCCAAGGCGCTCTCGTTCGACGACCGCATCGGGGCGCGCTTCCTGAAGCCCGGGCTCGGTTTCGGCGGGGGATGCCTGCCGAAGGACATCCGCGCGTTCCGGCACCGCGCCGAAGAGCTCGGGGTGGGCGCGGCCGTCCGCTTCCTCGACGAGGTCGATCAGATCAATCTGCGACGACGCGCGCGCACGGTCGACCTCGTGCGGGAGCTCGCCGGAGGGTCGCTGCTGGGTGTGCGTGTCGCGGCGCTGGGGGCGGCGTTCAAGCCGAACTCCGACGACGTGCGCGACGCGCCCGCGCTCGATGTCGCCCGCATGCTCTATCTCGAGGGCGCGCTCGTGTCGGTGTACGACCCGGAGGCGAACGACAACGCCCACCGCCTCTACCCCGACCTCGAGTACGCCGACACCCTCGGCAAGTGCGTGCGCGGCGCGGAGGTCACGGTGCTCCTCACCGAATGGGAGCAGTTCCGCCGTGCCGACCCGACGCTCCTCGGTGAGATCGTAGCCGAGAAGAAGATCGTCGACGGGCGCCACGCTCTCGACGCGACGGCCTACCGGCGAGCCGGATGGGAGTATCGCGCGCTCGGACGACCGGTGGTCGCCGAGACCTTCGACCTCGGCACCCACGAGAAGGACTCCGTCGCCGCCTGACCGGCTCGGAGGAGCTGACCGGCTCGGAGGAGCTGACCGGCTCGGAGGAGCCGACCGGGGAGGGGGAATCGGGCCCTCTCCCCGGTCGGCGTGCGCGCGCAGCGCGGGCGGTGTGCGCTCAGCGCGACGGCGGCGGGGGTGGTGGTGTGCGCGCGTCGCGGAGGACCTCGATGGCGGCGGCTGCCAGCATCCCGAGGCACGCACCGGCCGTGTTCGCGATGATGTCGAGCACGCTCGGCGTGCGCGCGCCCAGCGCAACGGCCTGCACGCACTCGATCGTCACCGTGGCGAGGAAGGCGATCGGCAGCACCAGCCAGCGGTTTCGCGTGAGGATGAGTGCGAGCAGCAGCCCGAACGGCACGAACAGGGCGATGTTCGCCGCGAACTCGATGCGCGGATACGTCAGCACCGGGATCAGCCGGGTGACGACGCGGAGCAACGGCCCGGCGCCCTGATCGACCGGAGACGGCCAGAACGCGA
>JACEFY010000485.1 GCA_016807485.1 Stenotrophomonas maltophilia
CGCGCGCGGCGCGCTCGAGACCGCTCGCGTCGTCGCTCGTGAGCAGCAGCACGTCGTAGTGCAGCGTGCGCGCCTCCCGGACCACGCCCGCGACGATCTGCATGATCACGTGCACGTCGACGCCGGAGCGGAGCGGCGCCTGCAACCCGATCACATGGGTCGTCCGCGAGGCGAGGGAGCGGGCGCTCGCGTGCGGGCGGTACGCGAGCTCTTCGATGGCGCGTTGGACACGATCGCGGGTGTCCTGCGAGATGGTGCGCTTGCCGCTCATGACGTACGACACCGTCGAGATCGACACTCCTGCCGCCTGCGCGACGTCGGCGATCGTGGTCATGCGCTGTCCTCCCCGGTGATGTGCAGCGGGCTGTCCGCCGTCACGCGCCCCGTGCGGGTGGCAAGGCCCGGTCCCGCCACCGTGACCTCGGCCGGAAGGGGCGAAGACACCGTGACCCGACGCACGCGCCGGTCCGCCCACTCCACGTCCACCGTAAGGCCCCCGCGGGCGCGGATGCCGCGGACCCGCCCGGCGGACCACCCGGTCGGCAGCGCCGGCAGCACGCGGATCACTCCGTCGTGCGACTGGACGAGCGACTCGGCGATCGCCGAGGTGAGCCCGATGTTGCCGTCGATCTGGAACGGGGGATGCGCGCTGAACAGGTTCGCGTACAGTCCGCCGCGGTGGGCCCCATCCGCATCCGCTGCCGGCCGGAGCGCGAGGTCGATCTGTCGTCGGACGCGGTCGCCGTCGCCCAGGCGCGCCCACATCGCCGCCCGCCAGGCGAGCGCCCACCCCGTCGACTCGGGCCCGCGCGCGACGATCGGCCGGGCGGCGGCCTCGGCGAGCGCCGGCGTGGCCTCGGGCGTGATCTGCGCGAGCGGGAAGAGCCCGACGAGGTGCGACAGGTGGCGGTGCAGCGGCTCTGCGTCGGGGAGGCCGGCCGCCCACTCGCGGACGAGGCCGTCGCGAGTGAGGGTGGGCGGGGGGAGCCGAGCGGTCTGGGCGACGAGGTCGTCGACCCACGGCTCGTCGAGGTCGAGCTCGGTCCACGGGACGATCGACACCGCGAAACCCAGGTGGCGCAGCTGGTGGGCGAGCATCGTCGTGAAGCGGTCTTCGGCGTCGACGACGACCGCGGTGCGTCCCGTCGCCGGCACTTCGCCGCCCTGCGGGTTGAGCCAGAACGCCGCGAGGCGGGCGTTGCGGGAGGCGAGGAGCTCGGCGATCGCGGGATCGTCTGCCAAGGCGCGCGCGGGAGCGGTCGGCGCGTCGAGGTCGACCGCGTCTTCGCTGGGGCTGGCGGTGGCGGCGGTGGTGTCGCGGGCGACGGCGCCGATCGCGCCCAGCACCCCGACGGCACCCACGATCTGGATGCCCCGATCCTCATCCGCACGGCCTACCTCCAGAACGGCACCCTGCGGGTGCCGGTCGGGGCGACCCTCGTGCGCCACTCCGACCCCGAC
>JACEFY010000486.1 GCA_016807485.1 Stenotrophomonas maltophilia
TCCCCTTGTCGGAGAGCTTCTCGCGGCCGATGCGCAGCACCTCGGTCATCACCTGCCCGTCCATGTCGTACGACAGCGTGGCGTGATGAAGCACCCCGCCGTTGGCCAGGCGCTTCTGCGCGGCGCCCCCGATCTTGCCCGAGGGCGACGCGATGTCGTTGAGCGGCTGGTAGACCGCGTCGATGCCGAGCGAGCGCAGCGCCTGCAGCACCCAGTCGTCGAGGAAGGCGTACGAGTCGGCGAAGGTCATGCCCGCCACGAGGGATGCCGGCACATACAGCGAGTAGGTGACGATGGAGCCCGCGGCCATGAGCATGGCCCCGCCGCCGGAGATCCGTCGCACGACGTCGAACCCGTGCCGGGCCGCGCCTTCGGGATCGACCTCGTTGCGCAGCGACTGGAACGAGCCGATGACGACCGCCGACTCGTCCCACTCCCAGATGCGGAGGGTGGGCTTGCGGCGCCCGTCGCCGACGCGGGTGGTGAGCACCTCATCGAGGGCGAGGTTCATCCGCGGCGATACGGCCTTCTCGTGGATGATCTCCCACTCGAAGTCGCGCCAGCCCGGTGCGGTCACGAGCGCCCGGCGCACCGCGGTGCCGACGGACTCGGGGGTGAAGCCGAGCAGCTGCGCTCCCTCGGGCAGCGCCCCGCGGACGGCGGCGGCGATGGCCGCGGCATCCGTCTCGACCGGGAGCCCGGTGACGGCGGCGTCGATGTCCTGCAGCGCGTCATCCGGCTCGAGGAAGAAGTCGCCCGCGAGGTGGAAATCGGCGATCCTCCCGTCGCGCACCTCGAGATCGACGACGACGAGCTTGCCGCCAGGAACCTTGAATTCGCCGTGCATGACCCCAGCCTAGGCGCGTCGGCGCGCCCACCACCGCGTCGCGACGACGGCGACGAGACTGACGGCGGTCGCGAACGCACCGACGCGCGCGATCCACAGCGCGGCGTGCTGCCACGGGTGCTCGAACACCATCGCGCCGAAGAGGAAGGTCGACAGCGCACCGGCACCGTCGGACGGCACCGAGGTCGTGTCGGAGAGCCCCACCGCGATGGTCGCGGGCACCGCGAGCGCGAGGCCGGCGACGACCGCGACGCTCCACCATGCGGCGGCAGGGATGCCGGCACCCTGGGCGCGCATCCGCGCGAGGCCCGCGAATCCGCGCACCGCGATGACCACGAGCCACCCGGCGACCAGCAGTGACGCGAACACGATGAACGCCACGAGCGGTGCGATCAGGATCACCTCGGCCGACCACCCCTCCGCGGCGACGATCGTCGCGGAGCGCACCGCCATCCCGACCACGACCGTCAGCACCAGCCAGCCGGCGTCGCCGAGCGTGCGCACGAGCACCCGTTCGAGCGGGCGCGTCCACGTGCTCCGAGGGGATGCCGCATCCTTCTCGTGCGCCACGACCGCCTCGACCGCCACGACCGCCTCGAC
>JACEFY010000487.1 GCA_016807485.1 Stenotrophomonas maltophilia
GCGCGTACGCCCAGCCCTTCCTCCTGCTCGCGAACGTGACCCAGGCATCCGGGAAGCCGCCGACACGCACCGCGGCGTGCGCGCCCATGAAGTCGGCGAACGACTCTTTGAGCCACAGGTCGTCCCACCAGCGCATCGTCGCGAGGTCGCCGAACCACATGTGCGCCATCTCGTGGAGGATCGTGTTCGCGCGCGCCTCGCGCTGCGCGGCGGTGGCACGGCCACGGAAGACGTAGCTCTCCGTGAAGGTGACGAGCCCGGGGTTCTCCATGGCGCCGAGGTTGTACTCGGGGACGAAGATCTGGTCGTACTTCCCCCACGGATAGTCGATACCGAAGGCATCGCCGAAGAACGCGAGTCCGCGCCGGGTGATCTCGAGGATCTCGTCGGCGTCGCCGGTGTCGACCAGGTGCGGCGCCAGAGAGCGCCGGCAGAGTATGCCGAGCGCGACCGGCCCGCGCTCGCCCTGCCACTCCCCCGTGACGCGCTGGTACGGCCCCGCGGCGACGGCGGTGATGTAGCTCGACAGCGGCGGCGTCTCGGCGAACTGCACCTGCACACCGCCCGTGACGTTCGCGCGGGAGATTTCCGCGCCGTTCGAGAGGACCTCCCATCCGTCCGGGGCGCTCACCGTGAACCGCCACCGCGCTTTGAGGTCGGGCTGCTCGAAGCAGGGGTAGACGCGCCGGCAGTCGGCGGGCTCGTACTGCGTGAACAGGTAGACCTCGTCGTCGACCGGGTCGCGGAAGCGGTGCAGGCCTTCGCCGGAGGTGCTGTAGCGTGCCCGTCCCCGCACCGTCACCACATTGTGCCGCGCCAGGGCACGGATGTGCACGCGCGCACCGTCCCACACGATGTCCTGCGGCACGCCGTTGACGACGACCTCGTCGACCGATTCTCCGAGGAAGTCGACCCAGGTGGCGTCGGTGTCGGCGTCGAACGTGAGCGTCGAGCGCGTGCCGAACGTCGCGGCGGTGGCATCGCGCGCGCCGCGCAGGTCGAGGTCGACGACGACGGTGTCGAGGCGGATTCCGGCCGCTCGGGCGGCGGTCTCGGCGCGGGTGAGGTTCGCGGTGCTCATCCCTTCATGGTTTCACGGACGGCGACTGTTAGATTTCGAGCATGCGCCCGTTCACCCGCACCGACGTGTGGCGCGGCGCGATGCACGCCTGGGGCGGCTTCATGGTGCTCATGCTGATCGCGTTCACCGCGGCGGTGCTCATCACGACCGGCGCCGACGCCCCGGGGTGGGGATCCCTGCTGGAGCTTCTGCCGCTCCTGCTCCTCTACGCCGCGATCATCGGCGGCGGCATCTCGTTCGTGGTCACCGTCGTCGCGTCGCCGCTGGCGGCGCTGTTGGCGATCGCCCTGCGCGACCTGCGCGCGGAGGCCCTGCACCTTCTCGCCTTCGCGGGCCTCGGGGCCGTCGTCGGCGCCTCCGTC
>JACEFY010000488.1 GCA_016807485.1 Stenotrophomonas maltophilia
CGGCCTCCGCCTCGGCGGCGGCATTCATCTTGGCGGTGAGGATCTCGCGCGCCGACTCCCGGTCGATCGCCGTGCCGTATTTCGCCAGGAGCGGCGACGCGTGCACGGCGCGCTCGATGTCGGGATCGGGCGTGGGCGACATGAGTCCTTCCGGCGCCCGCAGTCGCGTCCAGGCGACCGGCGTCGGGGCGCCCTTCTCGCTCATGACGGTCACGATCGCCTCACCGGTGCCGAGTTCCTGCAGCACGCGCTCGAGGTCATAGCCGCTCTGGGGGTAGGTGCCCACCGTCGCTCGGAGCGCCTTGGCGTCGTCCGGCGTGAACGCCCGTAGCGCATGCTGGATGCGCGATCCCAGCTGGGCGAGCACATCCGACGGGACGTCCTTCGGTGTCTGCGTGACGAAGAAGACCCCCACGCCCTTCGACCGGATGAGCCGCACGGTCTGGGTGATCGCCGCGAGGAACGCCTTCGACGCGTCGGCGAACAGCAGGTGCGCCTCGTCGAAGAAGAAGACGAGCTTGGGCTTGTCGGCATCGCCGACCTCGGGAAGGATCTCGAAGAGCTCCGCGAGCAGGTACATCAGGAAGGTCGAGAAGAGGGCCGGCTTGTCGGCGATGCCGGGCACCTCGAGCAGCGAGATCACGCCGCGTCCGTCGGCGGCCGTCCGCAGGAAGTCGCGCACGTCGAACTCGGGCTCGCCGAAGAACACGTCGGCGCCGCCGTCGGCGAAGGTGATGAGCTCACGGAGGATGACGCCGGCCGTCGCGGCCGAAAGCCCCCCGAGCTCCTTCAGCTCGGGCTTGCCCTCGTCGCTCGTGAGCCAGCTGAGCACGGCGCGGAGGTCGGACAGGTCGACGAGCGCGAGGCCGTTCGCGTCGGCGTAGTGGAAGACCAGGCCGAGGCTCGACTGCTGCGTCTCGTTGAGACCGAGCACCTTCGCCAGCAGGAGCGGGCCGAACCCCGACACGGTCGCCCGCACGGGCACGCCCTTGCCGATGCCGCCGAGGGCGAAGTACTCCGTGACGGATGCCGTGGGCTTCCAGTCCTGTCCGATCGCCGCGGTGCGCGCCAGAAGCTTCTCGCTCGGCGCGCCCGGGGTGGCGACGCCGGAGAGGTCGCCCTTGATGTCGGCGGCGAAGACGGGCACGCCTTTCGCGGCGAGCTGCTCGGCGAGCCCCTGGAGCGTGCGGGTCTTTCCCGTGCCGGTGGCTCCCGCGACGAGGCCGTGCCGGTTCATCATGGCGAGCGGGATGCGGATCTGCGCGTCCACGACCGGGTCGGTGTTCATCAGCGCGCCGACGTCGAGCGTTGCCGCCTCGAAGGTGTAGCCCTTGACGATCGCGGCGATCTCGCCGTCGTCCAGGGGCCCGCCGGCTGACGTGGGGAGCGGCGCAGGTTCCTGAGGAGATGGCGCGTTCTGAGGAGCGGATGCGGGCTGCGAC
>JACEFY010000489.1 GCA_016807485.1 Stenotrophomonas maltophilia
TACGAGCCGCCCGACGAGTTCTACCGCGACCCGCAGTGGGCGCATGTCACCGACTGGAAGAGCGAGCTCGCCCCGCACTACGACCAGGCGAAGCGGATGCTCGGAGTCACCCGGGCCCGCGCGACCACGCGGCCCGACGACCTCCTACGCGAGCTCGCCGCCGCCGACGGTGTCGCAGACACCTTCCACGCCGCCGACGTGGGCGTCTTCTACGGCGCGGGGCACGGCGTCGCCACCGCCGATCCCTTCTTCGGCGGCGTCGGGCCGGAGCGGAACGGCTGCACCGAGTGCGGCGCGTGCATGACCGGATGCCGGTACAACGCGAAGAACACCCTCGTGAAGAACTACCTCCCCCTCGCCCAGCGCGCCGGTGCCCGCATCCACGCGCTGACGACCGTCACCGACGTGCAGCCGATGCGCAGCGGCCGCTACCGCGTCTCCGCACACGTCACCGGCAACGTGCTGCAGCGCCGCACGTTCACCGCCGACCACGTCGTGTTCGCCGGCAACGCGCTCGGCACCCAGCGCCTGCTGCACCGCCTGCGCGAGCGCTCGCTCCCCCGCCTCTCGCCGCGCCTCGGCGAACTCAGCCGCACGAACTCCGAGGCGGTGCTGTCGGCGCGCCTGAGCGATCCGCAGGCCGACGTCACACCCGGACTCGCCATCACCTCGTCCTACCACCCCGACCCGCATACGCACGTCGAGGCGGTGCGCTACGGGCGCGGCTCGAGCCTGCTCGCCCTCCTCAACGCGCACCTGGTCGACCCGGTCCAGGGGATGCCGCGCTGGCGCGCCGCGCTCCGGACATATGCCCGTCTCGGCATCCGCCCGGCGCTCCGCCTGCATGCCGTGCGCCGCTGGGCCGAGCAGTCGATGATCATCCTCGTCATGCAGTCGCTCGACAACTCGCTGACGACCTACCTGAAACGCGGCCCGTTCGGGCGACGGATGACGACCCGCCAGGGCACGGGGCAGCCGAACCCGGAGTGGATCCCGACAGCGCACCGCGTGGCGCGCGACCTCGCGAAGCGCGTCGACGGCCTCGCCGGCGGGTCGTCGGCCGACCTCATCGGCATCCCCATGACGGCGCACTTCATCGGCGGGTGCGCGATCGGCGACTCGATCACCACGGGCGTGATCGACCCGTACCAGCGGGTCTTCGGCTACGACGGCCTCCACATCTTCGACGGATCCGCCGTGAGCGCGAACCTCGGCGTGAACCCCTCGCTCACGATCACCGCCCACGCCGAGCGCGCTGCCGCCCTCTGGCCGAACAAGGGCGATGCCGACCTTCGCCCCCGACTCGGCGAGGGCTACCGCCGCATCGACCCGATCGCGCCGCGCAGCCCGGTCGTCCCCGAGCACGCGCCGGGTGCGTTGCGCGTCGCGACCGCGCTCCCCACCCCG
>JACEFY010000490.1 GCA_016807485.1 Stenotrophomonas maltophilia
CCGCTGCGGCGCCGCTCTGAGCGCACGCCGACCGCGGGCCTCAGGTGCGGATGACGACGTTCTCCGGCTCTTCGCCGGCGAGCAGGTGACCGATCTGCCGGCGGACGAGCGCCGCCACCCGCGGGTGCATCGCGCTGGATGCGCCGCCGACGTGGGGTGAGATGAGCACGCCGGGGGTGTTCCAAAGCGGATGGTCCTGCGGGAGGGGCTCGGGGTCGGTGACGTCGAGCCCCGCGCGGATACGCCCCGCCTCCGCGTGCCGCACGAGGGCATCGGTGTCGATGAGCGGTCCGCGCCCGACGTTGACGACCAGCGCGCCGTCGGGGAGGGCCTGCAGCTCGGCGTCGCCGATGATGTGCCGCGTCGCATCGCCGCCGGGCAGGCTCACGATGACGATGTCGACGGTCGGCAGGAGGTCCGCGAGTTCGTCGATGCCGTGCACGCGGATGCCGCCCTCCTCCCGCGCCCGCGATGCCACGGGCACGATCTCCACCTCGAACGGGGCGAGGCGCGCGGCGACGGCCTTGCCGACGCCGCCGTAGCCGAGGAGCAGCACCCGGCGGTCGGCCAGGCTCTGCGCGAAGACCGGGCCCCACGTGCCGGTGCGGCCCGCCACCGCGAACTGGTCGAGGTGACGCTGCACAGCCAGAGTCAGCGCGACGGCGAGCTCGGCGGTCGAGGTCTCGTGCACGGTCGCGGCGTTGGCGAAGGTGATTCCCGCCGGCAGCTTCTCGGCGATCCCCTCGTAGCCGATCGACTGGCCCTGCACGAGGCGTGTCCCGACGTCCGCGAGGAGCGGCAGCGCACGCTCGAGGGCCATGTACGGCGGCACGACCAGGTCGATCCGGTCACGGGGCGCCGCGGCATCCATCGGCCAGACGATCACCTCGACGCCGTCGGGGAGCGGTGCGAGGTCGCGGGCGAGTTCGGAACGCGGCACGGAAACGATGAGAGTCACCGTTCGACGCTACCCGCAGATGCCCGCCGCGGTACTCTCGCGGCAGGAGGCATGATGATTCCCGAAATCAACTATTGGGCCGTGCTCATCGGCACGGTCCTCGCGATGGGCCTCGGCGCCCTCTGGTATTCGCCGGTGCTGTTCCTCGACAAATGGGCCACGCTCGCGCGCGTGGATCGCAACCGGGAGGGCGTCCCGGTCGTGATCCCGATGATGGTGGCGTTCGCCGTGACGTTCTTGACCGCGTGGGTGCTAGCCGGGTCCGTCGCGATCGCGTGGCACTTCTACGGCGGGGGATACTTCGGCTCGGCGGTCATGACGGCGCTGACCCTGTGGGCGGGGTTCACCGCCGCGCGCGTCATCACCCACGACGTGTTCGAAGGCCGGCCGTCGCAGCTGACCGTCCTGACCATCGGCTTCGAACTGGTGACCGTGCTCATCATGGC
>JACEFY010000052.1 GCA_016807485.1 Stenotrophomonas maltophilia
CGGACGAGGCGTCGACCGGCGCCGTCGGCGGACCCGCGTGACCTTCTACCTCCTCACCGTCATCCTGACGGCCGCCCTGACCCTCGCGTTCACGTGGATCGTGTGGCGGGTGGGCATGCGGTACGAGATCTACCCCGAGATCCGCGAGCGCGACGTCCACATCACACCGAAGCCCCGCATCGGGGGTGTCGCGATGTTCCTCGGGATGCTGGCGGGCTTCGCCCTGTCGTCGCAGGTGCCGTACTTCGCGATCATCTGGGCGGACCCCGCCGTCAACTGGTCGATCATGGGTGGGGCGCTCCTCATCGTCGTCGTGGGCGTCGCCGACGACCTGTGGGACCTCGACTGGATGATCAAGCTGGGCGCGCAGTTCCTGGCAGCGGGGATCGTCGTCGGGTTCGGCGGCATCCAGATCTTCGCGATTCCCTTCGGCGGACAGATCCTCGTCTCGAGCTGGGTGAGCTTCGCGCTGTCGGTCCTGGCGATCGTGATCGTGATGAACGCCGTCAACTTCATCGACGGCCTCGACGGGCTCGTCGCCGGCGTCGCCCTCATCGCCAACGGCGTCTTCTTCGTCTACACCTACCTCGTCGCGCGCGACCTCGGGCTGTCCAGCTACTCGAGCCTCGCGTCGTTCATCGCGATCGTGCTGATCGGCATGTGCGTCGGATTCCTGCCGCTCAACTGGAATCCCGCGAAGCTCTTCATGGGCGACTCCGGGGCACTCCTCATCGGCCTGCTGATGGGCGCGTCCGCGATCGCCGTGACCGGCAACCTCGACCCGACGCTCCTCGGTGACAACGACCAGTTCGGCCGGTCGCAGCTGCTCGGTGCCTTCATCCCGATCGTGCTGCCGATCGTCGTGGTGCTCCTGCCGCTCCTCGACTTCGGGATGGCGATCATCCGCCGCATGTCGCGTGGCAAATCGCCCTTCTCGCCCGACCGCAAGCACCTTCACCACCGCATGCTCGACATGGGCCACAGCGACCGTGACGCCGTACTCATCTTCTACGCCTGGACCGCGGTGGTGAGCCTCGGCGTGCTCCTGATGTACATCGGCACGACCGTCGACTGGCCCGGCGGCTACTGGCCGGGTGTCGGCTACCTCCTCGTGGGGGCGGCGGCCTGCGTCGCCGTCACCCTGCTGCCCTCGCGGGCCGCTCCCCGCCCTGCGGCGACACCGGTCGCCCCGATCGAACAGAGAACCCCGTGATGAGCCGCCCCACCGTCTCCAGCACGCCCGTCCTGCGCACGACCCTCCTGTGGTCGGCCGTCGCGACAGCCGCCCTCGCCGTCGTCGGCGCCGTCATCGGCTTCCTCGTGGGAGGCACGGAGGGGCTCTGGAGCGCGCTGATCGCGGTGATGCTCTCGGCCGTGTTCCTCGGGCTCACGGGCAGCAGCATCCTCTTCGCCAACCGCTGGTTCGGCGACCCGCTGTACGTGCCGATCTTCTTCGGCTCGGTCATGGGCGCGTGGCTCGTGAAGTTCGTGCTGCTCATCGTGGTGCTCTTCGTCCTCCGCGACCAGCCGTGGCTGAACCTCGGGGTCTTCTTCGTCGCGCTCGTGGTCAGCGTGCTCGTCTCACTCGTGATCGACGTGCTCGTCATGACGCGGATGCGGATCCCGCACGCGAGCGACGTCACCCTCCCCACCCTCGCCGACCTCCCGGCGGACGAAAACGACGCCCCGGCGGACGATAACGCCCCCCGGGGCTGATACGCTTACTCTGCGCCCGCTCGCACCCGCGAAGTGCGTGCGCAGTGACGCTCACACCGACCATCGTCGCCTCGGTTCACGCCGATGCCCCGAAGCTGGAGCCAGCGCTGTTCAACCTCACCGCGACCTCGATCGCACAGACTGCCGAAGACGGTCCCGTGTTCCACGGACCGTCGATCAATGAGTTCTTCCCGGAAGTCCTCTTCAACATCGCCGGCATCCCGGTCACGAGGATCCACCTGATCCAGTTCCTCGCGACGATCGCGATCGTCCTGATCTTCTGGCTCGGCACGCGCCGCATGCGGGTCGTCCCCGGACGGTTCCAGTCGATCGTCGAGATGGGCCTCGACTTCGTGCGCGTCAACATCGCCGAAGACCTCCTGGGCAAGAAGGACGGCCGTCGGTTCCTGCCGATCCTGACGACCATCTTCTTCATGGTCCTGTTCATGAACATCACGGGCATCATCCCGTTCCTGAACATCGCGGGCACCTCGATCGTCGCCGTGCCGCTGCTCCTCGCCGTCGTCAGCTACGTCACCTTCATCTACGCCGGCATCAAGAAGAGCCCGAAGAACTTCTTCAAGAACGCGCTCTTCCCGTCCGGCGTCCCGTGGCCGATCTACATCATCGTCACGCCGATCGAGCTCATCTCGACCTTCGTCATCCGCCCGGTGACCCTCACGCTCCGACTCCTCATGAACATGATGGTCGGCCACCTGCTGCTGGTGCTGTTCTTCGCCGCCACGCAGTTCTTCCTGATCGACCTCGGAGGGTGGTGGTCGGCGCTGGCCGCCGGCTCGCTGGCCTTCGGCTTCGTCTTCACGCTGTTCGAACTCCTGGTGGCTGTCCTCCAGGCCTACGTCTTCGCTCTCCTCACCGCGGTCTACATCCAGCTCGCGGTCGCAGAAGAGCACTGAGCGGACGAGGCACCGGCCTCGTCTACCCAACCCCGAAAGGAAAAACCCGTGGACTCCACTACGGTTCTCGCCGCCCTTCACGGAAACATCGCGACGGTCGGATACGGCCTCGCGGCCATCGGTCCCGCCATCGGCGTGGGCATCGTCGTCGGCAAGACGATCGAGGGCGTCGCCCGTCAGCCCGAGCTGGCCGGCCGCCTCCAGGTCCTCATGTGGATCGGTATCGCCTTCACCGAGGCGCTCGCGTTCATCGGCATCGCGACGTACTTCATCTTCACCAGCACCACGCCGTAACCATCCCTCGATCTCTCAGTAAGGAGACAGGATGCTGAACGCTCTTGTCGCGTACGCCGCGGAGGAAGGCGAGTCTCACAACCCGCTCCTGCCCGCGTGGTACGACATCATCTGGTCGGCCGTGTGCTTCGTCATCATCCTGTTCGTCTTCTGGAAGGTCGCCCTTCCCAAGATGAAGGACCTGCTCGACAAGCGCTCCGCCGCCATCGAGGGCAACATCGCCAAGGCCGACGAGGCGCAGCGCAAGGCTGAAGCGGCACTCGTGGAGTACACCGCCCAGCTCGCCGAGGCGCGCAAGGAAGCCGGCGAGATCCGCGACGCCGCCCGCGAGGACGGCAAGAAGATCGTCGCCGAGGCGCGCGACAACGCGTCGACCGAGGCTTCGCGTCTGACCGCGGCCGCGCACACGCAGATCGAGGCGGAGCGCCAGTCGGCGCTCGTCTCGCTGCGCAGCGAGGTCGGCACGCTGGCTCTCGACCTGGCCGGCGGCGTCATCGGGGAGACCCTCTCCGACGACGCGAAGGCACAGGCCGTCGTCGACCGGTTCCTCGCCGAGCTCGAAGCATCCGAGGCGGCCAAGTAATGGGAAGCGCGACCACTCAGGCACGGGCGGCATCGGTCGCGGCGCTGAACGCCGCGTCCGGCGTCGACCTCGACGTCGCCCGCGAGCTGTTCGCGGCCGCGCGCGCCCTCGGGGACACCCCCCAGCTGAGCGGCGCGCTGGCTGCGGCGGCGGCTCCGGTCGCCGCGCGGCAGAAGGTCGTCGCCGACGTGTTCGGCGCCTCCGCACCCACGACGGTCACGCTGCTCGACGCGGTCGCGGCCGAGCGCTGGTCGTCGCCCGCCGATCTGGTCGAGGGCATCGAAGAGCTCGCGGTCCGCGCCGCGTCGATCGCCGAGCCGGCGACCGACGTCGCCGGAGAGCTCTTCGAGGTCTCGCGCACCGTCGCCGCCAATCCGGAGCTCGAGCTCGCGCTCGGAAGTCGCCTCGGGGATGCCGCGGCCAAGAGCACGCTCGTCGAGTCGCTGCTCCAGGGGCGCGCGGGCGCGGCCACGATCCTCATCGCCTCCTCGCTCGTGCGGCAGCCGCGCGACCGTCGTGTGCGGGCGCTGCTGTCGTGGGCCAAGGAGCTCGTCGCCGAGCAGCGGGGGCGCATCGTCGGCACCGTGTACTCGGCTGTCGCGCTCAGCGATGCCCAGGCGGCGCGCCTCGGTGCGTCGCTCGGTCAGCGCTACGACGCCCAGGTCGAGCTCAACGTCGTCGTCGACCCGGCGGTCGTCGGCGGTCTTCGCGTCGAGATCGGCGACGACGTGATCGACGCCACCGTGTCGTCCCGGCTGGGCGACCTGCGACAGCGACTCGCGGGCTAGAACTTCCCGCTCCACCGGAGCGGACACGTCACGGTGCGACCGTGACGACAGATCATTCACAGAAGGAACACCATGGCAGAACTGTCCATCAGCCCCGATGTCATCCGTGACGCGCTGAAAGACTTCGTCGCGGCGTACGAGCCCGCCGGCGCGGCTGCGACCGAGGTCGGCACCGTCGTCGACGCCGCCGACGGCATCGCCCACGTCGAGGGACTGCCCGGCGTCATGGCGAACGAGCTCGTCCGCTTCGACAACGGCGTGGAGGGCCTCGCGCTCAACCTCGACGAAGACGAGGTCGGTGTCGTCGTGCTCGGCGAGTTCTCCGGCATCGTCGCGGGCCAGAAGGTCACCCGCACCGGCGAGGTGCTCTCGGTCGCCGTCGGCGACGGCTACCTCGGTCGCGTCGTCGACCCGCTCGGCAACCCGATCGACGGTCTCGGCGACATCGCGAACGAGGGCCGTCGTGCCCTCGAGCTGCAGGCGCCCGGCGTCATGAGCCGCAAGAGCGTGCACGAGCCCATGCAGACCGGCATCAAGGCGATCGACGCCATGATCCCCGTCGGCCGCGGCCAGCGCCAGCTCATCATCGGCGACCGCCAGACCGGCAAGACCGCCATCGCGATCGACACGATCATCAACCAGAAGTCCAACTGGGAATCCGGTGACGTCAACAAGCAGGTGCGCTGCATCTACGTCGCCATCGGCCAGAAGGGCTCCACGATCGCCTCCGTCAAGGGTGCGCTCGAAGACGCCGGCGCCATGGAGTACACGACGATCGTCGCGGCACCGGCATCCGACCCGGCCGGCTTCAAGTACCTCGCCCCCTACACCGGCTCGGCCATCGGCCAGCACTGGATGTACGGCGGCAAGCACGTCCTCATCATCTTCGACGACCTGTCGAAGCAGGCCGAGGCCTACCGTGCCGTGTCGCTGCTCCTCCGCCGTCCGCCGGGCCGTGAGGCCTACCCGGGCGATGTCTTCTACCTGCACTCGCGTCTGCTCGAGCGTTGCGCGAAGCTCTCCGACGAGCTGGGCGCCGGCTCGATGACGGGTCTGCCGATCATCGAGACGAAGGCGAACGACGTGTCGGCCTACATCCCGACCAACGTGATCTCGATCACCGACGGCCAGATCTTCCTGCAGTCCGACCTCTTCAACGCCAACCAGCGTCCCGCGGTCGACGTGGGTATCTCGGTCTCGCGTGTCGGTGGCGACGCACAGGTCAAGTCGATCAAGAAGGTGTCGGGGACGCTCAAGCTCGAGCTCGCCCAGTACCGCTCGCTGGAGGCGTTCGCGATGTTCGCCTCCGACCTCGACGCGGCCTCGCGTCGTCAGCTCGAGCGCGGTGCGCGTCTGACGGAGCTGCTCAAGCAGCCCCAGTACGACCCGTACCCGGTCGAGGAGCAGGTCGTCTCGATCTGGGCCGGCACCAACGGCAAGCTCGACACGATCGCGGTGGAGGACGTCCTCCGCTTCGAGCGCGACCTCATCGACTACCTGAAGCGCAACACGACGATCCTCGACACGCTCCGCGACACCAACGTCCTCGACGACGCGACGCTCGCCGAGCTGGAGAAGCGCACCGACGACTTCGTGCTGGAGTTCCAGGCGGGCACCGGACAGGCGATCAGCGCTCCGGGCCACGAGGAGATCGCAGCAGCGAACGTGGACGACGTGAACCAGGAGAAGATCGTCAAGGGCCGCCGCGGCTGACGCCGGGGACATTCAGCCATGGGCGCACAACTCCGGGTCTACAAGCAGAAGATCTCTTCTGCTCAGACGACCAAGAAGATCACGAAGGCGATGGAACTCATCGCGGCTTCGCGCATCCAGAAGGCGATGACGCGCGTGCGCGCGTCCTCGCCCTTCGCGCGGGCCGTGACGCGTGCCGTGTCGGCCGTCGCCACCCACTCGAACATCCAGCACCCGCTCACCACGGAGCGACCGGAGATCAAGCGCTCGGCCGTCGTGATCTTCGCGTCGGACCGCGGCCTCGCCGGCGCGTTCAACTCGCAGATCCTCCGCGAGGGTCTGCAGCTGGGCGAGCTCCTGCGCAGCGAAGGGCGCGAGCCGGTGTACTTCCTCGTCGGCCGTCGCGCCGTCGGCTACTTCCAGTTCCGGCAGATGCCGTGGGCGGGGGAGTGGAGCGGTGACACCGATACTCCGCACTTCAACACCGCCGAGCAGATCGCGGGTGCCCTGCTGGACGCCTACGACCGCGGCGGCGACGAAGAGGGCGGCGTCGACGAGATCCACCTCGTGTTCAACCGCTTCGTGAGCATGATGACGCAGGAGCCGGAGACCGTCCGTCTCCTCCCGCTCGAGGTCGTCGAGGCCGACGAGGTCGCCGCCGAGCAGGCTGCGCCGCAGCAGGTGTACCCGCTCTACGAGTTCGAGCCGAGCCCCGAGGTCGTCCTCGACGCACTGCTGCCGGTGTACGTGCAGAGCCGCGTGTTCAACGCGCTCCTGCAGTCGTCCGCCGCGAAGCACGCCGCGACGCAGAAGGCCATGAAGTCGGCGAGCGACAATGCCGACAACCTCATCACCGATTACACGCGTCTGCGCAACAACGCGCGCCAGGCGGAGATCACTCAGCAGATCGCGGAGATCGTCGGCGGCGCCGACGCTCTGTCGAGCAGCAAGTAATACCCAACCGAAAGAGACACCAATGACCACCACCGCCACCGCCGAAGCGACCACGGTCGTCGGCCGGGTCGCGCGCGTCACCGGCCCTGTCGTCGACATCGAGTTCCCGCACGACTCGATTCCCGACATCTACAACGCGCTGAAGACCACGATCACCATCGCCGGCGAGTCGACCGAGATCACCCTCGAGGTCGCCCAGCACCTCGGCGATGACCTCGTGCGCGCCATCTCGCTGAAGCCCACCGACGGCATGGTCCGCGGGCAGGAAGTGCGCGACACCGGCGGGCCGATCACGGTCCCCGTCGGAGACGTCACCAAGGGCAAGGTCTTCAACGTCACCGGTGAGATCCTCAACCTCGCTCCCGGCGAGCAGGTCGAGATCACCGAGCGCTGGGGCATCCACCGCCAGGCGCCGAACTTCGACCAGCTCGAGTCGAAGACCGAGATGTTCGAGACCGGCATCAAGTCGATCGACCTCCTGACGCCGTACGTGCAGGGTGGCAAGATCGGCCTCTTCGGCGGTGCCGGTGTCGGCAAGACGGTGCTCATCCAGGAGATGATCCAGCGCGTCGCCCAGGACCACGGTGGTGTCTCGGTGTTCGCCGGTGTCGGCGAGCGCACCCGTGAGGGCAACGACCTCATCGCCGAGATGGAGGAGGCGGGCGTCTTCGACAAGACCGCCCTCGTCTTCGGCCAGATGGACGAGCCGCCGGGAACGCGTCTGCGCGTGGCCCTGTCTGCCCTGACGATGGCGGAGTACTTCCGCGACGTCCAGAAGCAGGACGTGCTGCTCTTCATCGACAACATCTTCCGCTTCACGCAGGCCGGCTCCGAGGTCTCCACCCTCCTCGGCCGCATGCCTTCCGCCGTGGGATACCAGCCGAACCTCGCCGACGAGATGGGTGTGCTCCAGGAGCGCATCACGTCGACCCGCGGACACTCGATCACCTCGCTCCAGGCGATCTACGTCCCCGCCGACGACTACACCGACCCGGCTCCGGCGACCACCTTCGCGCACCTCGACGCGACCACCGAGCTCAGCCGTGAGATCGCATCGAAGGGTCTCTACCCCGCGATCGACCCGCTCACCTCGACGAGCCGCATCCTCGACCCGCGCTACATCGGCGCCGACCACTACCGCGTGGCTACCGCCGTGAAGCAGATCCTGCAGAAGAACAAGGAACTCCAGGAGATCATCGCGATCCTCGGCGTCGACGAGCTGTCCGAAGAGGACAAGATCGTCGTGTCGCGCGCGCGCCGCATCCAGCAGTTCCTGTCGCAGAACACCTACATGGCGAAGAAGTTCACCGGCGTCGAGGGCTCCACGGTCCCGATCAAGGAGACCATCGAGTCGTTCGACGCGATCGTCAAGGGCGACTTCGACCACGTGGCCGAGCAGGCCTTCTTCAACGTCGGTGGCATCGCCGACGTCGAAGAGAAGTGGGCGCAGATCCAGAAGGAGAACGGCTGACATGGCATTAACCGTCACCCTCGTCTCCGCGGAGGAGGAGGTCTGGCACGGCGAGGCGAGCCTCGTCGTCGCGAAGACCGTCGAGGGCGAGATCGGCTTCATGTCGGGCCACGAGCCGGTGCTCGCGATCCTCGCCGAAGGCCAGGTGCGCATCACCCAGGCCGACGGGACGAAGGTCGTCGCGACCGCCGAAGACGGCTTCCTCTCGATGGAGGCCGACCAGCTGACCATCGTCGCCGGACACGCCACGCTCGCGTCCTGAACCGCATCGCACGGGAGACCACTCCTCGCGCGGGCCACCACGTCTCCGGACGTGCGTGCCCGGGCAGGAGTGGTTTCTCGCTGTGGAGGGAGATCCCATGCTGGTGCTCGTGCCGCCGAGCGAGACCAAGCGCTCCGGGGGCTCCGGCGCCGCGCTCGATCTCGCCGCGCTCGCGCTGCCGGAGCTCACGGAGCCGCGCGCTCGGGTGACAGCGGCGCTCGAGGCGCTCAGCGCCGATCCCGATGTCGCCGCGCGGGTGCTGAAGCTGTCAGAACGTCAGCGGGGCGCAATCGCCGACAACGCCGCCATCCGCACCGCGCCGACGATGCCCGCGGTCGATCGCTACACGGGCGTGCTCTACGACGCTCTCAACGCCGCGTCGCTACCGACTGCTGCCCGGCAGTGGCTCGGAGCGCACGTCCTCATCCACTCGGCGCCGTTGGGTCCCGTGGGCGCGCTCGACGGCATCCCGTCCTACCGGCTCGCCGCCGGCACGTCGCTGCCGGGGATCGCCTCGCTCCGGTCGACCTGGGCCGGTCCCGTCAGCGACGCCCTCGCGGCGCGGCATCCGCCGCTCGTCGTCGACCTGCGCTCCGAGGCCTACACGGCGCTCGGACCCCTGCCGCCAGGGGTCCCCTCGGTGTACGTGCGGGTCGTCACCGAGGACGGCGACGGGGCGGCGGTACGCGCGCTCAACCACTTCAACAAGCACGCGAAGGGCGCCTTCGTCCGCACCCTCGCCGAGGGGCGGCCCACCGTGGCCACCGCCGCGGGACTGTGCCGGTGGGCGCAGGCGCGCGGGTGGACGCTGCGCCCCGGGCGACCGGGTGAGCTCGAGCTCGTCGTCTGACGGTCAGCCGCGGTGCGTGTTGGCGGCCGTCCGCTCGGTGTTCTCGGCGATCGCGACGAGCGCCACGCCCGACTCGATGACGAAGCGCACCACGACGACGGCGAGGAAGGCGAGCACCGGCACGACGACGATCGTCGAGACGATCAGCGCGATGCCGCCGCCCGGGTTCCACCACAGCGCGTTGATGCCCGAGATGATGCCGCCGAAGAACGCGGCCACGAAGCCGATGCCGATCGCGACGAGCCCGACGAGGTAGAAGACGCTCGCGAGGCGGCGCGTGATGAAGCGCGTGAAGGTGACGTCGAACAGGGCCGATAGGAATCCGCGTCCGATGTCGTCGAGCTCGCCGCCGAGCCGGGGGACACCCGTGTCGTCGACGCCCGCGATGCCCGGAGCGGGCGCGGCCGCAGCCTGAGCGGCGGGCTGGTCGGGCAGCGG
>JACEFY010000491.1 GCA_016807485.1 Stenotrophomonas maltophilia
TACGTATGGTCACTGGCTTTGTGCAAAGTCTGTTTAAACTTTGTGGATTAAATTGGACCGCACCAGATTACAGTACGCTTTGTAGAAGACAAAAGTATATTGATATTGTAATCAGCTACCAAAAAAGTAGCGATGGGCTGCATCTACTCATGGACTCTACAGGCATGAAGTTTCTAGGTGAGGGCGAATGGAAACGCAAGAAACATGGACCTGAATATCGTCGCCAATGTCGTAAACTACAATTGGTATAGATGCTAAAACCCTACAAATACGAGCAGTTCAGCTTACAACCAATAATGTCAGTGATTCACAGGTGCTTGGTGATTTACTTAATCAGATTCCACAAGATGAGCGGATTGACTCTGTTTATACCGATGGAGCTTATGACACCAAGCAATGCCGTCAGGTCATTGCAGATCGGCAAGCGCATGCGGTGATTCCACCTAGAAAAAATGCGAAACCATGGAAAGATACAAAGAGTAGCTCGCTAGAACGAAATGAATTACTTCGAACAATTAAACGTTTAGGCAGGACACTATGGAAAAAATGGTCAGGCTATCATCGGCGAAGTTTGGTTGAAACTAAGATGCATTGCATCAAATTATTAGGAGATAAACTCAGTGCAAGGAGTTTTGATAGCCAAGTGAATGAGATCCATGCACGTGTAGCAGTCCTTAACAGATTTACGGAATTAGGTCGACCACTTATCCAAGTTACGCCTTAAATTTGGCTCAATTAGGGGCGCTTTGCATTTCAAATCTTTGTGCAACAAAGCCCATTATAACAGAAAATTATACTTAAAATAAATGCAACGTTATAGCATTGCAATTAACTCATTATGATATTAACAATAACCTTAACCTCATTATGACTCAATTTTTAATTTGTATTTTGCTTAGGACTTTTAGGCTTATCAGGCAGGGTGCGTTCAACCACACCTGCTTCTAATGCTGGAGTTAAATAATTTTTTTGGAATGTTGCTCGGTGGGACAAGTCTAATAGAGCCATCAGCTCAGTTAAGCTATATTCCTTCTGCTCCATATTCTGGATGAGACGTTTAACTTGATCGCTAACTTGTACGCTAGCTTGAGCGGTATCTTGATCGCTGGCATCAGAACTGAGTATTGCATCTAGAATCATCTGCAAAATAAACTCTATAAAAGGTGCAGAATCTGAATGATCTGTGCTCGCTTGCAATGCATTGTAATAAGCTTTTTCGTTTTGATAAATCAAGCTTTCTACAGGGATATTGAGAAAAATTGGATTCCACTGGCTTAAGATTAAAGTTTGCCATAAACGCCCCATCCGCCCATTGCCATCAGCAAATGGGTGTATAAACTCAAACTCATAATGAAATACTAAACTCTGAATTAATGGGTGCTCATTACCTTCAGCCAACCACT
>JACEFY010000492.1 GCA_016807485.1 Stenotrophomonas maltophilia
GAACCGGTAGGCCTCGCCGACCTCGCGCCCGGGGCCGATCCCCAGGATCTCCTGGATGCGGTTGCCGTCGATCTCCGGGCGGATGGCGTCGAGCTGCTCCTGCTCGGCGAGTTCGGCGATGCGACGCTCGATGTCGTCGTAGGCCCGGGCGAGCCGCCCGGCCTTCTTCGCGTTGCGGGTCGTCACATCGGCCCGGGTGAGGATGTGCAGGCGCTCGAGCTCGTCGCCCGCATCGCGCACATACCGCCGCACGGCGGAGTCGGTCCACGCGCCCTCCGCGTAGCCGAAGAACCGCAGGTGCTGCTCGATCAGCTGCGTCACCGCCGCCGTCGTCGCGCTGTCGAACTTCAGCGCGTTCAGGCGCTTGCGGGCCATGCGCGCACCTTTGAGGTCGTGGTGGTGGAAGCTCACCCCACCGCCCGGCTCGAGGGTGCGGGTGGCGGGCTTGCCGATGTCGTGCAGCAGCGCGGCGAGGCGCAGCGAAACGTCGGGCGCCTGTCCCGGATGCCGCGACTGCTCCAGGTCGATCGCCTGGCGCAGCACGGTCAGCGAGTGCTCGTAGACGTCCTTGTGGTGGTGGTGCTCATCGACCTCGAGCCGCAGCGCGGGCACCTCGGGGAGGAACTCCGCCATGAGTCCGGTCTCCACGAGAAGGCGGATGCCGCGGTCCGGATCGGGCGTCTGCAGCAGCTTCACGAGCTCGCCCTGCACGCGCTCGGGGCTGACGATCCGCAGGCTCTCGCGGAGCTCGGCCATCGCCGCGACGGTCTCCGGCGCGACGTCGAAGCCGAGCTGCGCGGCGAACCTGGCCGCGCGGAGCATCCGCAGCGGGTCGTCGCCGAAGCTCACGGCAGGGTCGGCGGGGGTGCGCAGGCGCCGCCCGAGCAGGTCTTCGACGCCGCCGGTCGGGTCGACGAGCGCCGGCGTCGGCAGCCGCAGGGCCATCGCGTTCACCGTGAAATCGCGTCGCACGAGGTCGGCCTCGAGCGTGTCGCCGAACTCGACGGTGGGCTTGCGCGTCGCGCCGTCGTAGCTGTCGGCACGGTAGGTCGTGATCTCGACCTGCTCGCCGTGGATCTTCGCGCCGATCGTGCCGAACGCCCGCCCGATGTCCCAGGTGGCGGTCGCGAGCGGCTTCACGATCCGGAGGATGTCGTCCGGGCGCGCGTCGGTCGTGAGGTCGAGGTCGTTCGTCGCGCGGCCGAGCAGCGCGTCGCGCACCGGGCCGCCGACGATCGCGATCTCGTAGCCCGCATCGGCGAAGGCCGACCCGAGGGTGACCATCAGCGGCGACCCCGCGAGTGCCCCCAGCCGAGCGAGTCCCTCGGCCATGTTCAGCATGCGTCGAGCCTACCGGGGGTCGGGATCGGCGAACCTCAGGATGCCGGTGAACAGCAGCTCG
>JACEFY010000493.1 GCA_016807485.1 Stenotrophomonas maltophilia
GACGGCGAGGCCGGCCACGACGGCGAGGAGGCGACGGGGATGCTTCACGGGGTCCTTCCGCTTGCGACAGTGACGAGCATGCTCTCGAGGGCGAGCACCGGCGCGGCGTTGCCCTCGAGGTTCGTGCGGGTCGCGGAAATGCGATCGAGCACGGTGAGGGTGCGACGGGGCGTCCACGCGGTGGCGAGCGCCGACAGCTCGTCGGCCAGCTCGCGGTTGATGAGGTCGTCGGAGCGTCCCAGCTGCAGCATGAGCACGTCGCGGAACATCGACTCGAGATCGGTGAGCACCCGGTCGATGCCGTCGCGGAGGCTCCGCGTCGCGCGGCGCTTCTGGTCGTCTTCGAGCGCATTGACCTGGCTTCGCACGGCCGGGGGAACGGCCGCGCCGGGGGCGATGCCGAACGTCCGCAGCAGAGTCGACCGCTCGAGCTCGTCGCGCTCGGAGGTGAGCGCTTTGGCGTCGTCTGTGGCGAGCTGCACGATGCGCGCGGCCGTCTCGACCGCGTCGCCGACGCCGCGGACGGCGAGCACCCGTCGGAGGGTCTCGTCGCGTCGCGCACGGGCATCGGCGTCGGTCGCCAGTCGCTGCGCCATGCCGATGTGCCGCTGCGAGAGGCGTGCCGCCTGTTCGGCGGTCGCGGCATCCACGCCCGTCCGGGCCGCGATGAGACGCGCGACGTCGTCGACCTCGGGCTCGCGCAGCCGCAGCGTGCGCACGCGCGAGCGGATGGTGGGCAGCAGGTCGGCGTCGCTCGGCGCGCAGAGGATCCACACCGTCCGCTCGGGCGGCTCTTCGAGCGCCTTCAGCAGCACGTTGCTCGTGCGCTCGACCATGCGGTCGGCGTCTTCCATCACCATGACGCGGTACCGGCCGAGCGAGGGCGAGAAGTAGGAGCGCTCGACGAGGCTGCGCGCGTCCTTGATCGAGATGATGACACCCTCGGTGCGCAGCGCCGTGAGATCGGGATGCGTGCCCGCGAGCACCTGCCGCATCGCGGCCTCGTCTCCCGGCTCTGCGATGAGGGCCGCCGCGAACGCGTAGGCGAGCGTCGATCGACCCGATCCGGCCGGCCCCGTGATGAGCCAGGCGTGCGCCAGCTGCGCCGGGTCGCCGGCCGCAGCGCGCAGCTGGGCGAGTGCGTCGTCCTGACCCCAGACCTCGGCCCACGGCAGCTCGGGAGCGGGGGCGACGGTCATGGCGTCCAGCCTAAGCGGTGTCACCGACGCGCCCGCCGCGGCAGCGTCAGCCCACCAGATCGGCGACGCGCGAGCGGACGGCGTCGGCGAGGGCCTCGGCCGGGAGGGCCGCATCCAGCACGAGGAAGCGTTCGGGTTCAGCGGCCGCGAGGGTGAGGAAGGCGCGACGCACCCGCTCGTGGAATTCCGCTTTCTCCGCCTCG
>JACEFY010000494.1 GCA_016807485.1 Stenotrophomonas maltophilia
CGGCTCGGCTGTCCCGAGCCGAGACATCCCACGCTACGTCGAGCTCTGGCGTGCGGGGCGACTCCCGCTCGAGCGGCTGGTCTCGAGCCGCATCACGCTCGACGGGATCGCCGCGGCCATGGACCGCCTCGCCGCCGGTGGCGAACTGCGGCAGCTCATCGTCTTCTGAGCTCAGCGGTCCGATTGAGCGGACACGAACGCGTCGAAGTCGGCGCGCGAAAGGTCGGCGTAGGCGTACGCCCACTCCAGCAGGGCATCGCCGGCGACCCGGCCGCCGCCGAGATAGCCCACAACCTCGGCCGCTCGCGGTGACTGGCTGTGGGCGCGGGCGAGGATCACCGCGCAGGCCTGCGCGTAGTCGTGGAACGACGCGTCGTGCAGGGTCTCGACGTCGAGGCCCACTTTCATGTCGCGGAACTGCCGGATGTAGTAGTCCTTCTCCGAACCGCGGAAGTGGCCGAGGAGGGGGTCGGACACACCCTGCAGAATCCGCTGCAGCGCGACGACGCGCGCGCCCTCACCGCTCTGGGCGATCTGGTCGGCGAGCTCCGGCGGCACCTCTTGCCGCCCGTGCTCGACCAGCACGCTCGCGCCCGCCTCCTTGACCTGCAGCACGAGCGGGTGCCCCGCGGCATCCTCCATGACCGTGATGTAGCAGCGCGTGCCGACACTGCCGACGCCGACGACGCGCCGCACCGTGTCGGACGGCGCGTACTGGCGCAGGAGCAGACGGATGTCGGCGGTCGTCGTGCTCCGGTAGGCCTCGACCGCCGCGTCCACCCGTGCTTCGAGCTCGGGCTCGAGGTGGGTCATGGTCGGCGGAGTCTCGATGAAGCGGAGCCGCCCGTCGTCGCCCCGTTCGGTGAGCTTGCGGGCGGCGCGCTCTCCGGTGCGCTTCTGCGCGTCGCGCATGGCGGTGCGCACCACCTCGCGGCTGCGACGATCGAGCGACTTCGCGCGCCCGGTCACCTCGAAGTGCTGGAAATACCGCTCGAGCGGGCTCCGGGCGACGGCTGCGCCCATGGCGCGGGCATAGGTACTCACGGCGGCCCGCGCCGCTTCGCGGACGACGGCGTCGTCGCGGTCCGACGCGCGGCCGCCGCTCACGAGGCTCGTGACGAGCCGCTTGAGGTCCCACTCCCACGGCGCCCATCCGGCCTCATCGAAGTCGTTGAGATCGAACACGAGCGAGCGCTGCGGCGACGCGTAGAACCCGAAGTTCGCGACGTGCGCGTCGCCGCAGGAGGCGACCAGGATGCCGGAGCTCGGCCCTGCGGCGAGGTCGGCCGCCATGAGCGCCGCCGTGCCGCGATAGAACGCGAACGGACTCGCCGACATGCGCTCGGTGCGAAGCGGCACGAGCTCGGGGACGCGCCCGGCGTTCTGTGCCGCGAGGAT
>JACEFY010000495.1 GCA_016807485.1 Stenotrophomonas maltophilia
ACCGGGCCGATTTCGACGCCGTCGGCGCCGCGCCGCCCGAGCCCGGTGCTTCCGCAGGCGGCGACGCCCCCGCGCGCGGCGACCGCGTCGGATGCGACCGCGCGCCCCGCCGCCGAGTCGGCGCCACGCCCGGCCGCCGCTCCGACGCGTCCAGCAGAAGCGCCGAAGGTGGTTTCGACGCCGCACAGCGACGCGCAGACGATGTCCGATTTCGACGCGCTGCTGTCGGGTGAGGCGTCGGGCGACCCGACCGACTCGCCGCAGCGGCGCCCGTAGCCCCGCGGATGGGCGGGGCAGCAGTCGCGCGCGTGACGGCCGTGGTGGCCGTCGCCGCGCTGGCGATCGGTGTGGGAGTGCTGTCGGTGCTGGCTCTGCAGAGCACGGCGTCGTCGGGTGCGGCCGGCACGGCGAGCCCGGCGCCGACGTTCGATTTCGACCGCGCGACCGGCGCAGCGACGGCGAGCGCGACCCCGTCGGCGACGGCGGTGAGTGCTGAGCCGGAGCTCTTCCTTGCGGTCGACGGCGACGATCTGTGGCGCGCGACGAGCGGCGCATGCGGTGGTGCGGCTCCCGTGGTGGAGTATTCGACCGACGGTGGCGAGTCGTGGGCCGATGTCACTCCCCCGACGGCGGTGCAGGTGGTGGGGTTGTCGACGTTCGGCGCGGGTCAGGCCGAGGTCATCGCCGCGATCGACGCCACGTGTGCGCCCGCGGCGTTGCGCACGTACACGGCGGGGCAGGCGTGGCAGTCGTATCCCCAGGTCTTGGCCGCGGCGACGTTCGTATCGCCGACGGATCGGTCGACGGTGGTGGCGGCGGGGGCGGCAGTGACAGCGCCGTGCGCGGATGCGCGGAGTGCGCGCACGAGTCGTTCGGCGACGGGCATCGTGTGCGACGGATCGGCGTTGCTGTGGACCGGGTCGGATTGGGTGACGCTCGCGCCGGATGCCGTAGCGCTGGATGCGGTGTCGGGCACGCTCGTGGTGGCGCATGTGTCCGACTCGTGCCGCTCGAGCGTGACGGTGACGCGCTTCACGGGGACGTCCGGCGCGGAGCTCGGTTGCATCTCGGGTGTGGATGCCGCGGCTGCCGCCGCATTGTCGGTGCTGGGCGACGACTTGGTGTTCTGGTCGGGCGATTCGGTGCGCGGCCTGGACTGACCTTCCCGCGGGCACCAGGCACCAGCACGGGCACTGAGCCCCAGGCGCCCGCGACCCGCGACCCGCGACCACTCTCCCGCACTTCCGACGTCTACGCGGCGCGGGCCACTCGCCAGCGCGGCCGATCGGGCGGCGGATCCCACCGCCACCGGAGCGGCGACTTCGACGTGAGCACGATCGCCCCCTCGCGGACACTGGGAACACCGGGCACCCCGGCCGATTCAC
>JACEFY010000496.1 GCA_016807485.1 Stenotrophomonas maltophilia
GTGCTCGCCGAGGTCGACGGCGCCGCCACCGTGGCGCTCCCCGGCACGTGGACGCTCCCGCTGCCCACCCTGCAGCGGCGAGCGGGCGGCGGCGTGATCCGCTCGGCCAACACGGTGCGGGGCCGCCTGCATCCGGCCCGCACCGCGTGGACCTTCGGCGGGCAGCTGTCGTGGCTCGCCGGACGTCGCCCGGTGCTGAGCGCCGCCCTCACCCGTGCGGCGATCGTCTTCGGCACCCGCGTCGAGCGCTGAGCGCCGCCCAGCGGCGGTGTCGAAAGCAGGCTCGATCGCCTCGGCGGGCGCTTTCCCGACTCCGAACTGCCGTTTCGCCCTGCTTTTGACGCAGCTTCCGCCCGCCATCCGGGGCAATTGCAGGCTGAACCGGCGGCCGGCCGCCCCACAGACACCCGCGGGTTCGTTCCAGCCTGTATCTGCCCCCGAATCCCGCGCGGCTAGCGACGTCCGACCGCCCGCCGCCGCCGGCGAGGCCGGGTCAGTCGAGCAGTAGCGCCGGCTCCTCCAGGATCGATGCCACGTCGGCGATGAACCGGCTCATGCCGTCGCCGTCGATGACGCGGTGATCGAACGACCCCGACACCGTCGTGACGAACCGCGGGCGCACCTCGCCGTCGACGACCCACGGCTTCTGCCGGATCGTGCCCATCGCGACGATGCCGCTCTCGCCGGGATTGATGATCGGGGTGCCGGCATCCATCCCGAACACGCCGATGTTGGTGATCGTGATCGTGCCGCCCTGCTGGTCGGCGGGCGTCGTCTTGCCCTCCCGGGCGGTGACGGTGAGCTTCTCGAGGGCGCGGGCGAGGCCGCGCATGTTGAGGTCCTGCGCGTCTTTGATGTTCGGCACGAGGAGGCCCCGCGGTGTCGCGGCGGCGATCCCGAGGTTGACGTAGTTGCGCACGCGGATCTCGGCCGAGCCGTCGTCCTTCTCCACCCAGGCGGCGTTCACCATCGGCGTGCGCCGTGAGGCCCACACGACGGCGCGCGCGACGATCAGCAACGGCGAGATCTTGATGTCCGCGAAGTCCGGCGACGCCTTGAGGCGTTTGACGAGCTCCATGGTCCGCGTCGCGTCGACGTCGGTCCACACCGACACGTGCGGCGCGGTGTAGGCCGAGCGCACCATCGCCGACGACGTCGCCTTGCGCACGCCCTTCACCGGGATGGTCTCTTCGCGGTGATCGGTGTCGTCGAGCGGTTCGGGGGTGGATGCCGGGGCCGCCACCGCGATCGTCTGTTCGCGCTGGGCGGGGACGGCGGGCGTCGCGATGTTGCGGAAGACGCTCGCCTGCTCGGCGTGACGCACGACGTCGTCGCGGGTCACTTCGCCCGCGGGCCCGCTGGGGCTCACGT
>JACEFY010000497.1 GCA_016807485.1 Stenotrophomonas maltophilia
GGTTTCGCGCAGCATCCGGCCACTGCATTGAGCATTCTTGGCTCTTGCTGGTTCGGACAAGGGGCAAAACGGTTAACTCTTTCTCATGCGCCCGATCGCTGGCGTGTCTCGGGGATGTCGGTTAGTGTGCGCCGTCCGGCCGGGCTCAGCCGCGCCCGGAGCACGGCGCGCGGTCCCGGTAGACTTGCCGGAACATGTCCCCGCGCGCCCTGAAGCCCCTCGAGCCTGCCGCCACCCCGCCCGAGCTCATCCGCAACTTCTGCATCATCGCCCACATCGACCACGGCAAGTCGACGCTGGCCGACCGGATGCTGCAGATCACCGGCGTCGTCAGCGACCGCGACATGCGCGCCCAGTACCTCGACCGGATGGACATCGAGCGCGAGCGCGGCATCACGATCAAGTCACAGGCCGTGCGGATGCCGTGGTCGACCGGGTCGGGCACGTATGCGCTGAACATGATCGACACGCCCGGGCACGTCGACTTCACCTATGAGGTCTCGCGCTCGCTCGCGGCGTGCGAAGGCGCGATCCTGCTCGTCGACGCGGCGCAGGGGATCGAAGCGCAGACGCTCGCGAACCTCTACCTCGCGCTCGAGAACGACCTGCAGATCATCCCGGTCCTCAACAAGATCGATCTTCCCGCGGCCGACCCGGAGAAGTACGCGGCCGAGCTGGCGAACCTCATCGGCGGCAAGCCGGAAGACGTGCTGCGCGTGTCGGGAAAGACCGGCATGGGAGTCGAGGAGCTCCTCGACCTCATCGTCGAGAAGATCCCCGCCCCGCGCGGCGATGAGAGCGCGCCCGCCCGGGCGATGATCTTCGACTCCGTCTACGACGCCTACCGCGGCGTCGTGACCTACGTGCGGATGATCGACGGCAAGCTCGAGCCCCGCGAGCGCATCCAGATGATGTCGACGCGCGCGACCCACGAGCTCATCGAGCTCGGGGTGTCGAGCCCCGAACCCGTGCCGACGAAGGGACTCGGGGTCGGCGAGGTCGGCTACCTCATCACCGGCGTGAAGGACGTCCGCCAGTCGAAGGTCGGCGACACGATCACGAACTACCGCAAACCCGCCGCGGAGGCTCTGCCGGGCTACACCGACCCGAAGCCGATGGTGTTCTCGGGCATCTACCCCATCGACGGCAGCGACTACGCCATCCTCCGCGAAGCGCTCGACAAGCTGAAGCTCTCGGATGCATCGTTGCAGTATGAGCCCGAGACCTCGGTCGCGCTGGGCTTCGGGTTTCGCTGCGGCTTCCTGGGCCTCCTCCACCTCGAGATCATCACCGAGCGCCTCTCGCGCGAGTTCGACCTCGATCTCATCACGACGGCGCCTTCGGTGACCTATGAGGTCACCAC
>JACEFY010000053.1 GCA_016807485.1 Stenotrophomonas maltophilia
ACGCCGCTGTCGCCCACCTCCGCGAGATCACCCGGGCCACCGCGGTGCTCTTCGCCGGCGACGACGTCACCGACGAAGACGCGCTCCGATCGCTCGGCGCGGGCGACGTCGGCGTGCGCGTCGGTGCGGGCGAGTCCGCCGCGGCGGTGCGTGTGGGCGACATCACAGAACTCGCCGCGATGCTTGTACGCCTGGCGCGCGAGCGCACCTCCGCCCGGGAATAGACTTCGAGGATGCCTGTGAGCGACGACCCCATCGACATCAAGCCCCGCAGCCGCGTGGTCACGGACGGCATCGAAGCCACCACCTCGCGCGGAATGCTGCGCGCCGTGGGCATGGGCGACGAAGACTGGGAGAAGCCCCAGATCGGCATCGCGTCCAGCTGGAACGAGATCACGCCGTGCAACCTCAGCCTCGACCGCCTCGCGCAGGGGGCCAAGGAGGGCGTGCACTCCGGCGGTGGCTACCCCCTCCAGTTCGGCACCATCTCCGTCTCGGACGGCATCTCCATGGGCCACGAGGGCATGCACTTCTCGCTCGTCAGCCGCGAGGTCATCGCCGACTCGGTCGAGACGGTCGTCATGGCGGAGCGGCTCGACGGCACCGTGCTCCTCGCGGGCTGCGACAAATCGCTCCCCGGCATGCTCATGGCCGCCGCACGCCTCGACCTCGCCGGTGTCTTCCTCTACGCCGGCTCGATCGCGCCGGGCTGGGTGAAGCTCTCCGACGGCACCGAGAAGGAAGTCACCATCATCGACTCCTTCGAGGCGGTCGGCGCCTGCAAGGCGGGCACGATGAGCGAAGAGGACCTCAAGCGCATCGAGTGCGCGATCGCCCCGGGTGAAGGCGCGTGCGGTGGCATGTACACCGCCAACACCATGGCCTCCGTCGCCGAAGCGCTCGGCATGAGCCTCCCCGGCTCGGCGTCGCCGCCGTCGGCCGACCGCCGCCGCGACTACTTCGCCCACCGCTCCGGCGAAGCCGTGGTCAACATGCTGCGGCAGGGGATCACGGCGCGCGACATCATGACCAAGAAGGCGTTCGAGAACGCCATCACCGTCGCGATGGCGCTCGGCGGCTCGACCAATGTCGTGCTCCACCTCCTCGCGATCGCGCGCGAAGCCGAGGTCGAGCTCACGCTCGACGACTTCAACCGCATCGGCGACAAGGTTCCGCACCTGGCCGACATGAAGCCGTTCGGACGGTTCGTCATGGCCGACGTCGACCGCCACGGCGGCATCCCCGTGCTGATGAAGGCCCTGCTCGATGCCGGGCTCCTCCACGGCGACGCGCTCACGGTCACCGGCAAGACGGTTGCCGAGAACCTCGAGGCACTGAACCCCGACCCGCTCGACGGCACCGTCATCCGGAGCCTCGACGACCCCATCCACGCGACCGGCGGCATCACGATCCTCAAGGGCTCGTTCGCCCCCGACGGTGCGGTCGTGAAGACGGCCGGCTTCGACGCCTCGGTCTTCGAGGGGCCGGCGAAGGTCTTCGAGCGCGAGCGCGCCGCGATGGATGCCCTGACCGACGGAGAGATCGTCGCGGGCGACGTCATCGTGATCCGCTATGAGGGCCCCAAGGGCGGTCCGGGCATGCGCGAGATGCTCGCCATCACCGCCGCCATCAAGGGCGCGGGCCTCGGAAAAGATGTACTACTGTTGACGGACGGACGATTCTCAGGCGGCACAACCGGCCTGTGCATCGGCCACATAGCACCCGAAGCAGTGGACGCTGGTCCCATTGCCTTCGTGCGCGATGGTGATCTGATACGGGTCGATATCGCGGCTCGCTCTCTCGACCTACTCGTCGACGAGGCAGAGCTGAACTCCCGCCGAGAAGGCTGGGAGCCCCTTCCCCCGCGCTATACCCGTGGCGTCTTGGCGAAATACTCGAAGCTCGTGCGCTCCGCTGCGGAGGGCGCGACGACGGGTTGAGCCGTTCCCACACTCCAACATCAGAGGTCACCTTCATGTCCTTCGACACTGCGGCCGTTCCACGCCCGCCCGCCCGAAGCGGTTCCGCCCCGATCCTGACCGGTGCGCAGGCCGTCGTCCGATCCCTCGAGCTCCTGGGGGTGACCGACGTCTTCGGCCTCCCCGGCGGCGCGATCCTCCCCGTCTACGACCCGCTCATGGACTCCACCGAGCTGCGTCACATCCTGGTGCGCCACGAGCAGGGCGCCGGGCACGCCGCCGAGGGGTACGCATCCTCCTCCGGCAAGACCGGCGTCGCGATCGCGACGAGCGGCCCGGGTGCGACGAACCTCGTCACCGCCATCGCCGACGCCTACATGGACTCGGTGCCGATCGTCTGCATCACCGGGCAGGTCTTCTCGACCCTCATGGGCACCGACGCGTTCCAGGAGGCCGACATCGTCGGCATCACCATGCCGATCACGAAGCACTCGTTCCTCGTGAAGGATGCCGCCGAGATCCCCGGCGCCATCGCCGCCGCATTCGAGATCGCCTCGACCGGTCGCCCCGGCCCCGTGCTCGTGGACGTCACGAAAGACGCGCAGCAGGCCGAGGCGCCCTTCATCTGGCCGCCGAAGATCGACCTTCCCGGCTACCGTCCCGTCACCAAGGCGCACGGCAAGCAGATCCAGGCGGCAGCCCAGCTGCTGGCGACGGCGCAGAAGCCGGTGCTCTACGTCGGCGGCGGCATCATCCGTGCCCACGCGTCGGCGGAGCTCCTGCGCCTCGCCGAGACCACCGGCGCCCCGGTCGTGACGACCCTCATGGCGCGCGGCGCGTTCCCCGACTCGCACCCGCAGCAGCTCGGCATGCCCGGCATGCACGGCACGGTCCCGGCCGTGCTCGCCCTGCAGGAGGCCGACCTCATCGTCGCGCTGGGAGCCCGCTTCGACGACCGCGTCACCGGCAAGGCGGCCCTCTTCGCACCCCACGCGAAGGTCGTGCACGTCGACATCGACCCGGCCGAGATCTCCAAGATCCGCACGGCCGACGTGCCCATCGTGGGCGACCTGAAAGAGGTGCTCGTCGACCTCGACGCCGCCTATTCCGGTGCCGTCTCCGGCGGCGCGGCGGACACGACCGAGTGGTGGTCGTACCTCGATGGCCTGCGCACCGAGTTCCCCCTCGGCTACACCCAGCCGAGCGACGGCCTCATGTCGCCGCAGTACGTCATCTCGCGGATCGGCGAGCTCACCGGCCCCGAGGGCGTGTACGCCTCCGGCGTCGGGCAGCACCAGATGTGGGCCGCGCAGTTCATCAAGTACGAGCGCCCCAACGCGTGGCTCAACTCCGGCGGTGCCGGCACGATGGGCTACGCGGTGCCGGCCGCCATGGGCGCGAAGGTGGCCGAACCCGATCGTCAGGTCTGGGCGATCGACGGCGACGGATGCTTCCAGATGACCAACCAGGAGCTCGCGACCTGTGTCATCAACAACATCCCGATCAAGGTCGCGATCATCAACAACTCCAGCCTCGGCATGGTGCGCCAGTGGCAGACGCTGTTCTACGACGGCCGCTACTCGAACACGAACCTCAACACCGGGCACGGCACCATCCGCGTGCCCGACTTCGTCAAGCTCGCTGAGGCGTACGGCTGCCTCGGGATCCGCGTCGAGAAGGAAGAGGATGTGGATGCCGCCATCCGCACCGCCCTCGACACCAACGATCGTCCCGTGGTGATCGACTTCGTCGTGAGCGCCGACGCCATGGTCTGGCCGATGGTGCCCCAGGGCGTCAGCAACAGCTACGTCCAGTACGCCCGCGATCACGCGCCGAGCTTCGATCAGGAGGACTGAGATGTCGACGCACGTGCTGAGCCTCCTCGTCGAGGACAAGCCGGGTCTGCTGACCCGCGTGGCGGGGCTCTTCGCCCGCCGCGGCTTCAACATCAACTCGCTCGCCGTGGGGGTGACCGAGGTGCCCGGGCTCTCCCGCATCACGGTCGTCGTCGACGTCGACCAGCTGCCGCTCGAGCAGGTGACGAAACAGCTCAACAAGCTCGTCAACGTCATCAAGATCGTCGAGCTCGATCAGACGGCATCCGTCCAGCGCGAGCACATGCTCGTCAAGGTGCGCGCCGACAACCAGACCCGCTCGAACGTGATCGAGGTCGTCAACCTTTTCCGCGCCTCCGTCGTCGACTACGCCACCGATGCGCTCGTCGTCGAAGTGACCGGAGACCGCGGCAAGGTCGACGCCCTGCTGCGTGCGCTCGAGCCGTTCGGCATCAAAGAACTCGCCCAGTCCGGCATGGTCGCCATCGGCCGCGGCGGAAAATCCATCACCGAGCGCGTCCTGCGCGGTTGACCTGCACACCCCTCAAAAGGAGAAACACACACCATGGCTGAGATCTTCTACGACGCCGACGCCGACCTGTCCATCGTTCAGGGCAAGAAGGTCGCGATCGTCGGCTACGGCTCCCAGGGCCACGCCCACGCGCAGAACCTGCGCGACTCGGGCGTCGAGGTCGTCATCGCGCTCAAGGACGGCTCGCGCTCGGCCGCGAAGGCCGAAGACGACGGCTTCGAGGTCAAGAGCGTCGCAGATGCCGCCGAGTGGGCGGACCTCATCATGATCCTCGCGCCCGACCAGCACCAGCGCTCGATCTTCAGCGAGTCGATCAAGGACAAGCTCACCGCGGGCAAGACCCTCGCCTTCGCGCACGGGTTCAACATCCGCTTCGGCTACATCGACGCACCCGAGGGCGTGGACGTCATCCTCGTCGCGCCGAAGGCCCCCGGCCACACGGTGCGCCGCGAGTTCGTCGCCGGTCGCGGCATCCCCGACATCATCGCCGTCGAGAAGGATGCATCCGGCACGGCGTGGCAGACCGCGCTCTCGTACGCGAAGGCCATCGGCGGCACCCGCGCCGGCGTCATCAAGACGACCTTCACCGAGGAGACCGAGACCGACCTGTTCGGCGAGCAGGCCGTGCTCTGCGGCGGCGTGTCGCAGCTCGTGCAGTACGGATTCGAAACCCTCACCGAAGCCGGCTACCAGCCGCAGATCGCGTACTTCGAGGTGCTGCACGAGCTCAAGCTCATCGTGGACCTCATGTGGGAGGGCGGCATCGCCAAGCAGCGCTGGTCGGTCTCCGACACGGCCGAATACGGCGACTACGTCTCGGGCCCGCGCGTGATCGACCCGCGCGTGAAGGAGAACATGGGCGCCGTCCTCGCCGACATCCAGTCCGGTGCGTTCGCCGAGCGCTTCATCGCCGACCAGGACAACGGTGCCCCCGAGTTCCTCGCGCTGCGCGAGAAGGCCGCCGCCCACCCGATCGAGGCGGTCGGCAAGGACCTTCGCGCCCTGTTCGCGTGGAAGCAGCAGGACGAGGGCTACACCGAGGGCAGCGCCGCGCGCTGACCCTGAGACTCTCGGCGCACACGCCGAGCAGGTCGCTCATCGAGTGCCGCCACCGGCGGCGTGTCGAGATGATCGCCACACGAGGCCCGGTCCCTTACAAGGGGGCCGGGCCTTCGGCACGCGCAGCGGCGATGCCGGTAGCTTGGTGCGCATGCCCCTCGCCGTCGAGATCGCCGTCCAAGACCCCGCGGGAGCACGTGACGCCCTCGCCGCCGGCGCCGTTCCGTTCGTCGGCCGCCTGCGCCGACGCCCATGACGTCACCTTCCGCACCTCAACACCCACACCCGAAAGAAAGCAGAACAATGAAGATCACGCGGTTTGCCGCTGTGACGGCAGCCCTCGGTCTCGTCGTGACGAGCGCGTTCGTCGCGGGAGCGGCCTACGCCGAGCCCGTCTCGAACAGCTATGTCATGGTCGGATCCGACACGCTTCAGGACGCGACGAACGCGCTGTCCAACGGCACCAACATCACCGGTTCCCGGGTGCGCGCGAGCGCCGGCGGAAGCACCGTCGGATCCTTCGACGCCTTCCCGTCGACGGGCGCCGGCAGCCAGATCCAGACCAAGCCCAGCGGTCCCTCCTTCCTGCGGCCCTCGGGCTCCGGCAACGGTGTGACGGCGCTGCGCGCGTCGATCACCGGCAACCTGTGGTCCGGCAAGGTGATCACCGGTCAGGTCGACATCGCCCGGTCGTCGAGCGGCGCCGGCGGCAACGCCAACGCAGACGGCAAGCTCGCCTACATCCCGTTCGGACGCGACGCCGTCTCCTACATCTACACCGGGGGGACCGCCGCGTGGGCGAACCTCTCGGCCGCGCAGCTCAAGCAGATCTTCGAAGGGACGCTGACCGTCATCGACGGCGTCACCGTCACGCCGCGACTGCCGCAGTCCGGATCGGGAACGCGGTCCTTCTTCCTCGCCGCGATCGGCGGACCCACCGTCGCCGCCGGCATCGACGTCAACAACACCACGGCGGAGAACGACGCGACCGTGCTCGGCGCGAACCAGATCATCCCGTTCTCCGTCGCGAGCTGGACCGCTCAGGTCACCGGCGCAGCGGGGGTCAACACGATCGCCAACGCGGCGGCCAGCACCACCAACCCGCAGTCGGTCAAGCTCGGAAGCCCGCTCGCCGCGGCCGCCCCGGTGACGGGTGCAGGCAGCACGACGGTTCCGAACGCCACGTTCTACGCGAACACCACCTTCGGTCGCGACACCTACCTGGTCGTCGAGCGTGCGCGGATCACCCCCAACGACGCCAAGTACGACCCCCTCCTCGCTGACCTGGTCGACCCCACGAAGTCCACCAGCCTCACCAACTTCACCTCGACGCTGTCCGGGTCCCCGGCCGCGGTCAAGAAGAAGTTCGGTTTCCTCGCGCCGTCCTCCACGGCGCCCATCTTCGCCTTCGCGGCGCTCTGAACACGGACAGGAATCGATCCACCATGAACATCACCGTCAAGAAGCTCATCACGACGTCTGTCGCCGTCTCGCTCGGGCTCGGCATGGCCGCGGCCGGCGCATCTGCGGCATCCGCCGCCACCGGCCACTGGACGCCGGAGGGCACGCCCGAGCCGTACTACCTCTACTCCATGGACACCGGCGTCGTGGTGCCCGCGGGCACCACCCTCGGCTACTCCAGCGGTATCGTCGCGGCTCCCTCTATCACCGACCCGGAGATCCGGTTCGCGCCGGCGCCGGCCGATGCGGAGAGCTCGACCATCTTCATCTCGCCCATCGGTTCGGAAGCGGTCATGTCGAGCTGGCTCTCGAAGACCGACATCGGACTCGACCCCGTCTCGAAGCAGGTCCTCCAGCCGACGGCGTCGCTCGACCAGTTCCCCGCGACGACGTTCGCGGCCGTCAAGGCGGCCGGCGGCGCATACAGCCTCGGGTTCGCGTACACGAAGAACAACGGCGTGACCTACGTCGGACTCGGCGGCTACACGCATGTCAACATCACCGCGGGAACCGCGGCGTGGACGTTCGACACCCCGACCTGGGTCGAGGACGTCGTGACGCCGCCGGTCGACCCGGCCCAGTCGGGCCAGATCGGCATCGAAGCCACCACGGTGGGCGCCACCAACGGCGCGCTGTCGCTGTCGGTTCCGGCCGCCGCGAAGGCGACGCTGGGCGCGGCGACCCTGGTGAACAACCTGTCCACCTCGACCGGCACGCTGCCGACGATCACGGTCAACGACGCGCGCGTCGTGTCGAAGCAGGGGTGGACGCTCAACAGCAAGACGACCGCCTTCACCCGCGTCGGCGGGACCGAGTCGTTCGACCCGGCCGCGCTGTCCATCACGCCGCAGCTCTTCGCCGACGGCACCACGTCGACCGGAGTGACGCTGGCGGGCAAGCTCTCGGCATCCCTCTCCGACAAGAAGCTGGCTGAGGCTCCCGCGGGATCCGGCATCGGCGTCACGAAGATCAATGCCGACCTGGCGCTGGTCGCCCCCGCCGAAACGGTTGCCGGCACCTACACCTCGACGATGACGGTCACCGTCGTCTCGAAGTAACACATCGACGCCGTGCCCGGGCGCCCGCCCGGGCACGGCGTCACCCTGTGCATCGTTCGCCCCGCGTTCATCCCGCGTACGCGTGGGCGACAGCCCGATATGGAGTAAATAGTCCGTGCATTCGACCCGAACCCGACCGGCACCCGCGGCGGCGCGCCTCTCGGCGCTCCTGCTCACCGTCTTCCTGTGCGGCGGCCTGCTCACCGTCTTCACGCCCGGCGTCGCCCGAGCCGACGACACCGAGGCCATCTCCGGCGCTCCGTGCGATGCGACGGGCGGCAACGATGATCGCTCCCGCTACACCTACGAGGCGGGCCCCGGGCAGCAAGTGACCGACTGCTATCGCGTCGAGAACACCGGAACCCTCCCGCAGCGCGTCAGCGTGTACGCGACGGATGCCTTCAACAACGAGGAGGGCGACTTCGCGCTCCTCGACGCGGCCGCGGCACCCGTGGACGCCGGAGCCTGGGTGGTCTTCGAGGACGGCTCGAGCCGGATGCAGTTCGATCTCGCGCCCGGTGAGGCCCGCTCGGTCGTCTTCGCGTTGACCGTGCCCGCCGACGCATCCCCGGGCGACCATGCCGGGGGCCTCATCGTGTCGGCACAGACGCCGTCCGATCAGATCCTCGTGGATCGACGCGTCGGCACACGGATGTACGTCCGCGTGCCCGGCGACCTCCAATCCCTGCTCAACATCACCGGGATGACCGCGACGTATCGGCCGAGCCTCAACCCCCTCGCCGGGTCGATGGCCGTGACCCTCACGATCACCAACCAGGGAAACATCGCCCTCGCGCCGACCCTCGTCCTCGGCGTCGAGACGTTCTTCGGCGCGGACATCGTGGATCGGCGCCTCGAGAACCTCGATGAGCTGCTGCCCGGCGCGTCGCGGACCGTCACCTACGACCTCGGGCCGACGGGGCAGTTCGTGTACCTCAACGCCCGAGCCTCGTTGTACTCGCGCGGAGACCAGACCGGCAACCTCACCGACTTGCCCGATGCGCCCCAGGTCGACCGCGAAGCCGGCGCCTGGGCGTTGCCGTGGATCGTGATCGGTCTCGCGGTGCTTCTGATGATCGGCCTGCTGTGGCGTCGATGGCGACGACGTCGTGACGACGCGCGTGCGGCCGAGTGGATGGCCTTCACCGAAGCCGAGTCCCGGTCGCGCGCGGCCGCGGAATCGCGTACCCCCGAATCGGTGAGCTGAGGTGGCCGCGCCCCGGCCCCGTCGGTGGAGGCGAGATCTCGCAGTGGCAGCGGTCGCGATCGCCGCGATGATGACCGCGGCCGTACCCGCTGCCGCGGTCGAGGACGACACGCCCGACGGTCTCGGCATCACGGTCACGGTGATCGCACCGACGCCGGCGCCGTCCGGCGCGGTGCCGGTCGCCTCCGGCACCGCGGGGCGGGTCACCCGGTCACCGGCGGCGGCGCCGGCAGCCGTGACGACCTCGACGTCCCCTCCGGCCGCGGCCGTCGGCGACGTCGAGATGGTGCGCGGGCTGTTCTTGAGCGACATCGCGGGCACTGCTCGGCCGACGGCCAACCCGTTCGCCGGGACGAGCGAACTGTGGATCACGATCCGCAACAGCTCGACCGACACGGTGGACCTCACCGCGGACTTCTCGCTCGCGACGTTCTACGGCGCGCGGATCGACGGGTCCTCCGTCGCGGTCTCCGCCGTCAAACCGGGCGAGACGCGGGTGGTCAGCACGGTCCTCAGCGGCAGCGGGCAATGGCCCGTCGTCGTCGGGCGGGTGGTGGTGACCCCTCCGGACACGGTCGCGGGTCAGGCGACGGCTCCGGTCGCACGCGCCGCGATGGTGTGGGTGTTCCCCTGGATGCTGCTGACGGTTCTGCTTCTCGCGGGCGTCGCGACCGTCCTGGTGCGCGTGCGGTGGTCGTCCGCGCACGCGGCGCCTCTCGCGGGTGCGCCGGCATGAGCGTGGTCGAGGCCGAACCGCAGACCACCCCGGCGGAACCCGCCGCATCCGTGCGACCTCCCCGCAGGCCACGGGCTCCGAAGGTTCCGAAGGA
>JACEFY010000498.1 GCA_016807485.1 Stenotrophomonas maltophilia
GGAGGTGTCGATCCGGATGCCGGCGGCCACCGCGCGGTCGTCAGCGTCGACCTGCGGCAGACGGCCGCCCTGCTCGCGCTCGACGAGGAGTCGCTGCTGGCGACGTTCGGCGCGGGGACGACGGGACCGCAGGCGGAAGAGCTCCTCGCCCGGCACGGTCTCACGATCGGGCACTTCCCGCAGAGCTACGAGCACGCGACGCTCGGCGGATTCGCCGCCACCCGCTCGAGCGGTCAAGCCTCCCGCGGCTACGGGCGGTTCGACGAGCTGGTGCATTCCCTCCGCGCCGCGACTCCCGCGGGCGCCGTCTCGTTCGGTGTCGCCCCGGCCAGCGCCGCGGGGCCGGACCTCCGCCAGATGATCCTCGGCTCCGAGGGCGCGTTCGGGATCATCACCGAGGTGACGGTCCGGGTTCGGCCCGTTCCCGCGCACACCGCCTACGGGGCGTGGACCTTCCCGGACTTCTCGAGCGGGTCGGCGGCCTTCCGCACGCTCACGCAGCGCGGCATCCGTCCCACCGTCCTCCGCCTCAGCGACGAGGCGGAGACCAGGGTGAACGCCGTCATGGGCGGCCACCTGCTCCGGGCCGGCGGCGTCCTCGCGGTGGCGACCTTCGAGGCCGATTCCGCTGCGGAAGCCGGTCGGGTGCGCGCCGAGACCGACGCGGTCTTCCGGACGCACGGCGCGAAACCGCGGGGCGAGGAACCCGCACGATCCTGGGCGCGTGGCCGCTTCTCGGCCCCCGTCCTGCGCGACAGCCTGATGGACATCGGCGTCCTGGCCGAAACGCTCGAGACGGCCGCGACGTGGTCGCGGCTCGCGGGGCTCAAAGCCGCGGTCACGGCCGCCGTGACCGCAAGCCTCACCGCCCGGGGCACGGCTCCGCTGGTCATGTGCCACATCTCCCACGTCTACCCGGCAGGGGCGTCGCTGTACTTCACTGTCATCGCCGCGCTCACGGGCGACCCCCTGGCGCAATGGGCGGACGCCAAACGGGCGGCCTCGCTCGCGATCACCGCCGCCGGAGGGACGGCGACACACCACCACGCGGTCGGCCGGGACCACCGCGACCACCTCGCGGCGGAGATCGGGCTCCTGGGCATCGAGATGCTGCGTGGCGTGAAGCGCACGCTCGACCCGCACGGCATCATGAATCCGGGTGTCCTCGTGCCCGTCGAGCCCGCCTGACACCCACCCCGACACACCGCCCCGACATCGAAGGACGACATGGACGTCGCGCTTCTGACCAATCCCGCCGCACGGGCGGGCGCGCACACCGGCGCGGCGCGCCGCATGACCGAGCGCCTGCGCGCGGCGGGCATGCGTGTCAGCGTCATCTCCGGCGG
>JACEFY010000499.1 GCA_016807485.1 Stenotrophomonas maltophilia
CCCCGGCGCCGCCCGCCTGCCGCGCGCCCCGGGGGATACCCGTGCTCGGCGACCTCGTCGAGCCGGGCATCGAACGCCTCGAAGCGGGCCCGGTCGGTGCCGCGTGCGCGCAGGCGGCCGGCCCACAGCAAAAAGGCCACGTAACCGGCCCGCACGAGCAGGAGGATGCCGAGGGCCGCGACGGCGACCACCGTGGGCAGGGCGATGCCCTCGTGGCGCACGAGCACGTCCTGCACGATCTGGTCGAGCTCGAGCCCCATGATGAGGAAGATCCCGCCCTCCAGCACGAGCTCGACGGTGCGCCAGTTCACTTCGTCCGACAGGCGCTGCTCGGGCGTGAACCAGCGTTGCGCGCCCTGACCCGACACGATGCCCGCGATGACCGCCGCCACGAGGCCCGACCCGTTCAGGTGCTCCGTGGGCAGGTAGGCCAGGAACGGCACGGTGAAGCCGATCGCGGTGCTCGCACCCGAGCTCCCCACCCAGGAGCGCAGCCGCAGGGCGAGGGCGCCGACGAGCGCACCGATGACGACGGCGATCACGACTGCCCAGAGGAAGCTCAGCACGGCGGTGCCGAACGAGAAGGTGCCCGCGACGACGGCCAGCAGCGCCGTCCGCAAGAGCACGAGGGCGGTCGCGTCGTTGAGCAGGCTCTCGCCCTCGAGCATCGTCGTCACGCGCGGCGAGATGCCGAGACGCTTCGCGATGCCGGTGGCCACGGCATCTGTCGGCGAGAGGATGGCGCCGAGCGCCACACCCAGCGCGAACCCGACCCCGGGGATCACGAGCGAGAAGAACCAGCCGAGCACGAGCGCGGTCACCACGACGAGCACGACCGCGAGCCCGGTGATGGGCGCGAGGTCGCGGCGGAACTCGATCGCGGGCAGTCGCACCGCGGACGCGTAGAGGAGCGGCGGGAGGATGCCGACGAGGATCAGCTCGGGGTCGATCTCGGGCACGTCGACGAAGGGCAGCAGCCCCACGCCGAGCCCGAGCGCCACGAGCAGCAGCGGCCCCGCCACCCCGAGCCGCTCACCGAGCGCCGTGACGACGGCGACGGCGATGACGCCCAGGAGGATGACGAGGAGGAGATCCATCGGGTCAGAGCACGCCGAGCGCGCGCACGGCATCCCGTTCGGCGACGAGCTCGGCGACGGAGGCGTCGAGGCGCTCACGGCCCCGCGCGTCGAGGTCGAGGCCCTCGACGATGCGATAGCCGGAGCCGTCGCTCGTCACCGGGAACGATGAGACGAGCCCCGCCGGCACGCCGTACTCGCCGCGGGAGATCACGGCGGCCGAGGTCCACCCGCGTGGCGTGCCGAGGATGCTGTCGCGCACGTGGG
>JACEFY010000500.1 GCA_016807485.1 Stenotrophomonas maltophilia
CCCCACCCCTTCTGTGACCTCGGCCGACGCGCTCCACTCCGCCCTCGAGATGGCTCAGCCGGGCGATGTCATCGTGCTCGCCCCGGGCACCTACGAAGGCAACTTCGTGGCGACCGCCTCGGGCACCGCCTCTTCGCCCATCACGCTCTGCGGGCCGAAAGACGCCGTGCTGCAGGGCGGAGGCGTCAAAGACGGCTACATCGTGCACCTCGACGGCGCTGACTACTGGCACCTCATCGGCTTCACCGTCACCAACGGACAGAAGGGGGTGATGGCCGACGGCACCACCGGCAGCGTCATCGAGAACCTCACCGTCAGCGACACCGGAGACGAAGCCATCCACCTGCGCCGCTTCTCGACCGGCAACATCGTGCGCGGCAACACCATCAGCAACACCGGTCAGCGCAAACCCAAGTTCGGCGAGGGCATCTACATCGGCACCGCCGAGTCGAACTGGTGCGACATCAGCGAATGCCAGCCCGACGCCTCCGACGACAACCTGATCGAGGGCAACCGCATCAGCGGCACCACCTCCGAGGCCGTCGACATCAAAGAGGGCACCCGCGGCGGCACCCTCCGGGGCAACTCGTTCGACGGTGCGACGATCTCCGCAGCCGACAGCTGGGTCGATGTCAAGGGAAACGACTGGCTCATCGAGGGCAACACCGGGGTCAACTCGCCGCTCGACGGCTTCCAGACCCACGAGATCGGCGACGGCGGCTACGGCAGCGGCAACGTGTTCCGCGGCAATACGGCCACCGTCAACGGGCCGGGATTCGGCTTCTCCCTCACACCTGTGCGCGACAACGTCGTCGAGTGCTCCAATACCGTCTCCGCGGCAGCAGAAGGGTTCGCCAATGTCGAATGCCGCTGAGATCACCCCTGTCTTTGCGCATCCCGGGGGACCGCGCAAAGACCGCCGCCCCGATCGGCGTCTCGCAACACCGACCATCTGGAGGAAGTCGTGACATTGCACCGCATGGAACCGGCACAGAATGTGCTCACCGGTCCACTCCCACGCCTGACCGTCATCGGAACGGGCTATCTCGGCGCCACACACGCCATCTGCATGGCCGTGCTCGGCTATGAGGTGCTGGGGGTGGACGTCGATCCCGACAAGATCGCGCGTCTCGCCGTCGGCGACGTGCCGTTCTTCGAACCCGGACTGCCCGAGAAGCTGCGGGAGGCGCTCGACTACGGTCGGCTGCGCTTCACGACCGACTTCGACGAGGCCGCCGCGTTCGGCGACGTGCACTTCATCTGCGTCGGCACGCCGCAGCTCGCCGGGTCGCACGCGGCCGACCTGCGCTACGTCGAG
>JACEFY010000501.1 GCA_016807485.1 Stenotrophomonas maltophilia
GCACCGCTTCGGTGAGGCCGGTGTCATCCGGCGCGTCCGCCGGGTGATCGTCGGCGGCGGCCGGTGCGACGGTGGATGCGGCTGTCTCGGCGGAGCGATCCTGCGTGCGTCGGGGGCCGGTCGGCAGCATCCGGTCGTGCGCGCGGTCGACGGAGGCGATGAAGCGATCACGCTCCCGCGCGAACATGCGGGGGTCGTCGGCGAGGTCGAATGCGGCCGAGAGGAAGTTCTCGCTCGACGCGTTCTCCTCCAGCCGGCGCACGAGGTAGCTGATCGCGACGTCGAACTCGTCGGGGCGCACCACGGGGACGTACAGCAGCACGTGCCCGACGTCGGCGCTGACGGCGGCGACCTGGCCCTGCGCCATCCCCAGCAGCATCTCGAACTCGACGGCGTCGGTGACCCCGCGCTCCTCCGCGAGCAGCCAGGCGTACGCGATGTCGAAGAGGTTGTGGCCGGCGACGCCGATGCGCACCGCGTCGGTGTGCTCGGGACGGAGGGCCTCGTCGAGGCAGCGCAGGTAGCTCGCGTCGGAGTCGAGCTTCGAGGCGTGCGTGGCGAGCTCCCAGCCGTGCATGACGGCATCCACCCGCTCCATCGCGAGGTTCGCGCCCTTGACGAGACGCACCTTGATGCGCGCGCCGCCGTCCGCGACGCGCTGCTGCGCCCAGGCGGTCAGCTGTTGCAGGGCCGGCAGCGCGTCGGGCAGGTACGCCTGCAGCACGATGCCCGCCTCGAGAGCGCGCAGTCGCGGGTCGTTCAGGATGCGGGTGAAGACCGCGATCGTGAGGTCGAGGTCGCGGTACTCCTCCATGTCGAGGTTGATGAAGGTGCGATCCGCCGCGGCCGTCAGGTAGAGCGGCAGGAGGCGCTCGACCACCGTGTCGACGGTCTCCTCGAACGCCCACATCGAGATGTGACTCGCGATCGCCGAGACCTTCACCGAGACGTAATCGACGTCGTCCCGCCGGATGAGTTCGTGGATGCCGTCCAGGCGCCGCTTCGCCTCGGCCTCGCCCAGCACGGCTTCTCCGAGGAGGTTGAGGTTCAGCCGGGCGCCGTCGGCGCGGAGCTTCTCGATCGCCGGACCGAGCTTGTCGGGGCGGGCATCGACGACGAGGTGGCCGACCATCTCGCGCAGCACGCGCCGGGCGATCGGGACCACCGGGTTCGGCAGCACGGGCGCGACGGCGCCGCCCACGCGCACCGCGCCACGGAGGTACCAGGGGAGGAAGCCCGGCACGAGCGGCGCGACCCGCTGCAGATTCGCGGCGGCCGCGGCACGCGACTCGGGCCGCATCACGCCGTCGACGA
>JACEFY010000054.1 GCA_016807485.1 Stenotrophomonas maltophilia
GCGGAAGGGTGGCCCCGCCAGCACACCCAGGAAGCCGATGCGCTCCGCTTCCTCCTTGAACCCGACGAACTCATCCGGCTTCACCCAGCGCGCCACCGGAAGGTGGCGCGGCGTGGGCCGCAGGTACTGGGTGATCGTGACGATGTCGGTGCCGGCGTCGTGCAGGTCGTGGAGGGCGGCGAGCACCTCTTCCGGCTCTTCACCCATCCCGAGGATCAGGTTCGACTTCGTGATGAGGCCCGCATCCCGCGCCTGGCTCAAGACACCGAGCGAGCGGTCGTAGCGGAAGGCGGGCCGGATGCGCTTGAAGATACGGGGGACCGTTTCGACGTTGTGCGCGAACACCTCAGGGCGGGCGTCGAACACCTCGTTCAGTAGGGCCGGCTCGCCGTTGAAGTCGGTCGCGAGCAACTCGACCCCGGTGCCGGGGTTCACGGCGTGGATCTGCCGGATCGTCTCGGCGTTGAGCCAGGCGCCGCCGTCGGGCAGGTCGTCGCGTGCGACGCACGTCACCGTGGCATAGCGCAGCTGCATGCGCCGCACGCTGTCGGCGACGCGGCGCGGCTCGTCGGTGTCGTAGGCGGCGGGCTTGCCCGTGTCGATCTGGCAGAAGTCGCACCGGCGCGTGCACTGCGAGCCGCCGATCAGGAACGTCGCCTCCCGGTCCTCCCAGCACTCGTAGATGTTGGGGCAGCCCGCTTCCTGGCAGACCGTGTGCAGGCCTTCATCCTTCACGAGCGAGTGCAGCGCCTGGTACTCGGGCCCCATTTTCGCGCGGGTCTTGATCCACGCGGGCTTCCGCTCGATGGGGGTCTGGGCGTTGCGCACCTCGAGTCGGAGGAGCTTGCGCCCTTCCGGCCCGCCGGCAGGCATCGCGGATGCCGGCGCCCCGCAGGCGCTCACGCCGCCACCTCCGCGGCAGCCGCCCCGAAGTCGGCGGCGAAGGCCGTCGCGACGCGGGGGAGGACGGCGGCGGGGGAGACGTCGACTCCGACGACCTCGCTGAGGGTCGTGACCCCGGCATCAGCGATGCCGCACGGCACGATGCGACCGAACGGCTGCAGGGAGTTGTCGCAATTGAGCGCGAAACCGTGCATCGTCACGCCGCGCTGGACGCGCACGCCGACCGCCGCGATCTTGTCTTCGCCGAGCGGACGCGCCACCCACACCCCGCTGCGGCCCTCGACCCGATAGGCATCGACGTCGTAGGTGCGGAGGACGTCGATGAGGATGCCCTCCAGGCGCCGCACGTGCGCGACGACGTCGATGGGCTCGGGCAGGCGGACGATGGGGTAGCCGACGAGCTGACCCGGACCGTGCCACGTGATCTTGCCGCCGCGGTCGACGTCGACGACCGGAGTGCCGTCGGACGGCCGCTCGTGCCGCGCTGTACGCGCACCCGCGGTGTAGACAGGCTCGTGTTCGAGCAGGAGCAGCGTGTCCGCGCGCTCGCCCGCCACGATCTCGCCGTGGAGGCGACGTTGCAGGTCCCAGCCCGCCTGGTAGGGGATGAGGTGGGGGGCGAGGCCCACGGTCTGGATCTCCAGCATCCGGCACACCACTTTCGCTCGACGACGAATACGACAGTTCTTGGATCGCGTCCAACAATAGCGCTCGCTACGATGCGAGGGTGAACACCGGTCGCCCCAAGTCGTCGTCGCGCGAGACGCTCGCCGAAGCCGCCTGCGAACTGTTCCTCGAGCAGGGCTATGCCGCGACCTCCGTCTCGGACATCGCGTCGCGCGCGGGCGTCAGCCGCTCGAGCTTCTTCAACTACTTCTCGTCGAAGTCGGACGTCATCTGGGGCGGATTCGACACGCGGGCGCGCGCGGCCTGCGCGGCGATCGCGGCGGAGGCCGACCCGGCCACGGCGCTGCGCGCGATCGCCGACGGTTTCGCCCCCGACAGCCTGGCGCTCGCGATCACGCACGCCGCGGCGATGGGCCTCGCCGCCGATCTCGCATCGGAGCGCGCCCTGCGGCAGGCCGAACTCGGCCGCGCTGTCAGCGATCGGCTCTCCCACCGCGGTCTCCCGCGGCTCGCGGCCGACGTGCGCGGCGCGGCGGCGGGTGGTGCCGTGCTCGCCGCCGTGTGGGAGTGGTCGGGCGCGGGTCCGGCGCGCGGCGACCTGGCGACCATCCTCGACGAGGCGCTCGCGATCGCGGGGCTCGGCTCCGCCGCGGACGAGGGGTCGGCGGCTCGACGATAGAATCGGGGGATCATGGCGACTTTCGGCACACTCAGCGACCGGCTGACAGAGACCTTCCGCAACCTCCGCACCAAGGGCAAGCTCACGCCCGCCGATGTGGACGGCACCGTCCGCGAGATCCGGCGTGCCCTGCTCGACGCGGATGTCGCCCTCGTGGTCGTGAAGGAGTTCACCGCGAAGGTGCGCGAGCGCGCACTCGGCGACGAAGTCAACAAGGCCCTCAACCCGGCGCAGCAGGTCGTGCAGATCGTCAACGAAGAGCTCGTCGCCATCCTCGGCGGACAGCAGCGACGGCTCGAGTTCGCGAAGAACCCGCCCACCGTGATCATGCTCGCGGGGCTCCAGGGCTCGGGAAAGACGACGTTCGCCGGAAAGCTCGCCAAGCAGCTCGAGAAGGACGGCCACACGCCGCTGCTCGTCGCCGCCGACCTGCAGCGCCCGAACGCCGTGAACCAGCTCCAGGTCGTCGCGCAGCAGGCCGGCGCGGCCGTCTATGCCCCCGAGCCGGGCAACGGCGTCGGCGACCCGGTGCGCGTCGCCCGCGACGGCGTCGAGACGGCCCGTCGCCAGCAGCACGACATCGTCATCATCGACACGGCCGGACGCCTGGGTGTGGATGCCGAGCTCATGAAGCAGGCCTCCGACATCCGCAAGGCCGTCGATCCCGACGAAGTGCTCTTCGTGATCGACGCGATGATCGGTCAGGATGCCGTCAACACGGCCAAGGCCTTCCAGGAGGGCGTCGACTTCACCGGCGTCGTGCTCTCCAAGCTCGACGGCGACGCGCGCGGTGGCGCGGCCCTGTCGGTCGCGTCGGTGACGGGCCGCCCGATCATCTACGCCTCGACGGGCGAGGGACTGGACGACCTCGAAGCATTCCACCCCGACCGCATGGCGAGCCGCATCCTCGACCTCGGTGACATCCTCACCCTGATCGAGCAGGCCCAGACCGCGTTCGACGAGGCCGAAGCCATGAAGATGGCGGAGAAGCTCGCGACCGAGCAGTTCACCCTCGAGGACTTCCTCGACCAGCTTCAGCAGATGAAGAAGATGGGCTCGATGAAGAAGATGCTCGGGATGCTCCCGGGCATGGGGCAGATGAAGCAGCAGCTCGAGAACTTCGACGACAAGGAGATCGATCGCACCGAGGCGATCATCCGCTCCATGACCGTCGCCGAGCGGCGCAACCCGAAGGTGCTCAACGGCTCGCGTCGCCTGCGCATCGCGCGCGGGTCGGGCATGACCGTCACCGACGTCAACCAGCTCGTGCAGCGCTTCGATCAGGCCGCGAAGATGATGAAGACCGTCGCGCGGGGAGGGGTGCCCTCGATCCCCGGCATGGGGCCGATGGGCGGCAAGCCCGGTGCGTCGAGCAAGCGGGGCGGCAAGCAGAAGTCGAAGAGCGCGGGTTCGCGTTCGGGAAACCCCGCAAAGCGCGCCGCCGAGAACGCCGGGCTCGCCGCAGCGGTCTCCACCCCGACCGGCTCGGGGTTCGGGCTCGGCGGCCCGGCGGCGGAGCCGACAGCCGAGGACCTCGCCCAGATCCAGAAGCTCTTCGGCAAGAGCTGACCCGGCGCGGTCTCAGCTGTCCAGTGCGGTCTCAGCTGCCGAGTGCGGCGAGGTGCTCGCGCAGGGTCGGGCCGGCCCGGAACTCGCGGATGAGGTGCTGCACGACCTGCCGCAGGTCACCGCCGGCGGCGTCGGCGACGAGCACCTGCCGGGTCGAACTCGCCCCGCGCGAGACGATGGTGCCCACTTCGGCGAACTCCCGCGCGCAGTGCAGCTCTGCCGCGACGGGCGCGAGCACGTCGAGCGTCTCGAGCAGGTGCTCCACGACGGGGCGCTGCGTCCCTTCGCGGTCGACGATGACGCGGGCATCGAGCCCGTAGCGCGCCGCCCGCCACTTGTTCTCCCGGACGTACCAGGGCTGCAGCGACGGCAGCGAGCGCCCGGCATCCAACTCGCGGGAGAAATGCTCGACCAGCACTTGGACGAGCGCCGCCACGGCGGCGAGCTCGGGCAGGGTCGACATGCCGTCGCACGCCCGCACTTCGATCGTGCCCCACCGCGGGGCCGGACGGATGTCCCAGCGCACTTCGGTCGAATCGTCGAGCACGCCCGTGCGCACGAGGTCTTCGAGGTACGCCTCGTACTGCGCCCAGTCGTCGAGCGGCCAGGGGAGCCCGGCCGTGGGCAGCTGCTGGAAGACCAGTGCGCGGTTGGAGGCATAGCCGGTGCGTTCGCCGGCCCAGAACGGGCTCGAGGCAGACAGTGCCTGCAGGTGCGGGAGGTAGATCGCCAGGGCGTTGATGATGGGGAAGACCTTGTTGACGTCGTCGACGCCGACATGGACGTGGATGCCCCAGATCATCATGTTGCGTCCCCACCACTGGGTCCGCTCGATGAGCTTGTGGTAGCGCGTCTTGTCGGTGACCTGCTGTTCGTACCACTGGGCGAACGGGTGGCTGCCCGCGCAGAGCAGCTCGACGCCGAGCGGATCGGAGACGGTGCGCACGGCCGCGATCGCGTCGGCGATGTCGTCGACGGCGGCCGCCACCGTGTCGCCGATGCCGCTGGTCACCTCGATCGTGTTGGTGAGCAGCTCGCCGGTGATCGTGTAGCGCTCGAGCGCGTCGCGCTCGGCGAGCGCCTCGAGGATGTCGGGGGCGCGCGGCACCAGGTCGCCGGTCTGCCCGTCGGCCAGCATGAGCTCCCATTCCAGCCCCACGGACGAGCGGGCGGATGTGGCGAACGTCTCCGTCATCCGCACAGTCTGACACGCGTCCCCGCCGGGATCGGCACGGCACGTCACGTGTCGGTCTGCGGTCAGAGCGTGATGCCCGCCGCGGCCAGTTCGCGTTCGACGGCGCGCGCGAGCGCACGTTGACCGGCCTCGGTCGGATGCTCGAGATCGTCCTGGACGAACTGCTCGCGCCCGCGGAGCGGATCGCCGAGGTCGACCCACACCCCACCGGCGCCCACAACCGCGCCCTCGAGCGCCGCCGAGGTCTGCACGCTCTCATCCTCGACGCCCGTGTCGTCCCACATCACCGTGCTCAGGCCGACGATCGTGGTGTCGGGGAGTTCGCTTCGGAGCAGAGCCACCGTGCGGCGGGTCTGAGAGGAGATGTCGTCGGGGTCGTCCCAGAAGTCGTTGTCGCTGGATTGGATGAGGACGATGTCCGGATGCTCGTCCGCCAGCGAGGCGGCGAGCTCCGCGAAGTCGGACCCGCAGTCGCCCACCGTCGTGAACCCCGCTCCGCTGCAGGTGCGATCGATGAGGGTGACGCCCGCGTCGCGCGCGACGAGCCACGGCCACGCCGACCCGTCGGGCAGGCCGAGTCCGGCGGCGAGGGAGTCGCCGATGACGGCCACGCGCTCGGTCGGCGGCGCGTCGGACACCGGCGCGCCGGACGGCGCATCCGCCGCGCGGGACGGCGCATCCGCCGCGCACGCGACGAGCGCGAGGACCCCGACCACCGTCCCGGCCAGCGCCGCCGACCGCAGAAACCGTTGCACGGGGAGAGGGTACGCCCCGTCGGCTTGGACGTTCCTGGTCGGTCGGTTCGCGGCATCCCGGTTGATCTGGCAAAATAGACCGTTGGACCACTCGCTCGACCCTCTATCCGGCGAGAAAGGTCCATCACAGAGCTTCCGCCGGGTGTGCACCCCACAGCCCAGGCGACGTTCATCAACTCACAACAGCACTCAAGGAGAACTGTGGCTGTCAAGATCCGTCTCAAGCGCCTCGGCAAGATCCGCGCGCCCTACTACCGCATCGTCGTCGCCGACTCGCGCACCAAGCGCGACGGTCGTGTGATCGAGGAGATCGGCAAGTACCACCCCACCGAGGAGCCCTCGTTCATCGAGGTCGACTCCGAGCGTGCCCAGTACTGGCTCTCGGTCGGCGCCCAGCCCACCGAGCAGGTCGCGGCGATCCTCAAGCTCACCGGCGACTGGGGCAAGTTCCAGGGCGACGCCGACGCCGTCTCGACCGTCAAGGTCAAGGGCGCGAAGGAAGAGTTCCAGGTCGACGCGTCCAAGAAGTCCGTCGTCAAGCCCAAGGTCGAGAAGAAGGCCGAAGAGCCCGCTCCCGCCGACGCCGAGGCCGAGGCGCCCGCCGCCGACGCCACGGACGCGGAGTAATCACGGTGCTGGCCGCCGCGCTCGAGCACATCGTCAAGGGGATCGTCGATCACCCGGAGGATGTCGCCATCCGTTCATCCACGTCGCCGCGCGGTGACGTCCTCGAGGTGCGCGTGCACCCCGACGACCGTGGACGGGTGATCGGGCGCGGCGGACGCACTGCGAAGGCGCTGCGCACGCTGGTCTCCGCACTCGCCGACGGCGCGCGAGTGCGCGTCGACGTCGCGGACGACTGAGGTGGCCGCCGGACCCGCGCGCACGCAGCTGCGCGTCGGGCGCCTCGTCAAGGCCCACGGCCTCAAGGGCGCCCTCAAGCTCGAGCTCTACACCGATGACCCGGACGGACGCTTCGTCCCCGGCTCGGTGTTCACGCTTCAGGTTCCCGAGTCCTCGCCGTGGCACGGGAAGACCGTCACGGTGCGCGAGTTCCGCTGGATGAACTCCCACCCCGTCGTGTTCTTCGAGGACATCGACGACCGCGAAGGCGCCGACTCGCTCGTCCGCGCCATCCTCTGGGTCGACCAGGACGTCACCGAGACGACGGTCGAAGAGGATGCCTGGTTCGATCACCAGCTCGTCGGGCTGGAGGTCATCCGCGACGGCGCCCGGGTCGGACGCATCATCCGCGTCGACCACCTGCCCGCGCAGGATCTCCTCATCGTCTCCCCCACAAGCGGAGAGGGCGAGATCCTCGTGCCCTTCGTCGCCGCCATCGTGCCCGTCGTCGATCCCGCGGCGGGGCACGTCGTCGTCACGCCGCCTCCCGGCCTGTTCGAGGAGCTCCCGCTCGAGGCGGAAGAGCCCCGCGAGGACTGACGTGCGCATCGACGTCGTCACGATCTTCCCCACCTTCTTCGACATCCTCGATGTCTCGCTCCTCGGCAAGGCACGCGGTTCGGGGATCCTCGATGTGCGCATCCATGACCTGCGCGCGCACACGCACGACCGTCATCGGACGGTCGACGATTCGCCGTACGGCGGTGGCGCCGGAATGGTCATGAAGCCCGAGCCGTGGGGCGAGGCGCTCGACGCGATCGTTCCGGAGGAGGATGCCGGCATCCGCCCGACCATCATCTTCCCGTCGCCGGCGGGTGAGGTGTTCACGCAGGCGACCGCCCGCGAGCTCTCCACGCGGGAGCACCTCGTCTTCGGGTGCGGGCGCTACGAGGGCATCGACGAGCGGGTCTTCGCCTACGCGCAGACGCGCGGCGAGGTGCGGCTCGTCAGCCTCGGCGACTACGTGCTCAACGGGGGAGAGGTCGCCACGATGGCGATGATCGAGGCCATCGGCCGCCTCGTTCCCGGCGTCGTGGGCAACCCGGAGAGCCTCGTCGAGGAATCCCACGAGGACGGTCTCCTCGAGTACCCGTCGTACACGAAGCCCGCCTCGTGGCGCGGCTACGACGTGCCCGATGTGCTGCTGAGCGGCCATCACGGCCGCGTCGCGCAGTGGCGCCGGGAGCAGCAGGTCGAGCGCACGCGGGAACGCCGCCCCGATCTGCTGCCCGAGGCGGACTGAACCGCGCGCTGACGTCAGTCGACGCCGAGGAACGACCGGTCGGTGAGGATGACGGGTCCGTCGGCGGTGATCGCGATCGTGTGCTCCGCGTGCGCCCCCCGCGAGCCGTCGGCGCTGCGCAGGGTCCAGCCGTCGTCGTCCGTGATGAGCTCGTCGGTGGTCTGCAGGAACCACGGCTCGAGCGCGAGGACGAGACCCGCCCGCAGCGGATAGCCCCGGCCGGCCTTGCCGTCGTTGGGCACGTGCGGGTCGCCGTGCATGACGCGGCCGACGCCGTGGCCGCCGAAATCGGTGTTGATCGAGTAGCCGTCCGCCCGGGCCACCCGGGCGGTGGCGGCGGAGATGTCGCCGATGCGGTTGCCGACGACGGCGGCGCCGATCGCGGCATCCAGCGCCCGCTCGGTCGTGTCGATGAGGGCGAGATCTTCGTCGCGGGCCGTACCGACGACGAACGAGACGGCCGAATCGGCGACCCATCCGTCGACGGCGACCGCGAAGTCGAGCGAGACCAGATCGCCGTCGCGCAGGTCGTAGTCGAAGGGGAGCCCGTGGAGCACGGCGTCGTTGACCGACGTGCAGATCACCTTGCCGAACGGGCTCGCACCGAACGACGGGTGGTAGTCGATGTAGCACGACTCGGCGCCCGCGCGGCGGATCATCTCGTGCGCCCGACGGTCGATCGCCAGCAGGTTGGTGCCCACCGTCGTCTCGGCCCGGAGCGTCGCGAGCGTCTCCGCGACGAAGCGACCCACCGGTCTCATCGCGTCGATCTCGGCGGGAGTGCGCAGCTCGATCATCGAAGATCCTTTCCTCAGCCTCCATTGTGGCTGACCGGCGTAGCATCGAGGACATGCTGTTGCGTCGCGCGTTCTTCCAGTGGCTGATCCCGGCCGCTTTCGTGTTGCCTCTGTGGCTCTTCATCGGCTGGATCGTCTTCGGCGCGAGCCCGTGGGCCCTGCTCTGGGTGATCGTGTCGGTGCCGGTGGTCTTCGTCGGCCAGCTCGTGCTGGCGCTCCTCACCCGCGCCCGAGGAACGGTGCGCGCCGAGCGGGCCGTCTCGTGGACCGATGTCGCCCTCTTCGGCGCGTGGCACGTGCTGCTCATCACGCTGGGCGTCTTCGCCAACCCGTGGTGGTGGCTGGTGCTCGGCGTCACGGTCGCCGTCGGGGTGGCGCTGCTCTGGACGCAGCTCTGGGAGCTGTGGCGCGAAGCGAAGCCCACCGCCGCCGTCCGGCACACCGCCGAGGGCGTCGCCTACATCCCCGCTCCGCGGTCGGAAGCCGCATCCAACTCCTCGCCGGAGATCGTCGTCGTCACCGAACGCCCGGCCCCGCCGACCTCCTGACACCGTGCCCGCCGCGCGGGTTTGGCCCCGGCCCCCGTCCATGGCAGAATGGTCGTTTGTGCCCTGAATAGGTTCTGCCTCAGGGGAGCACGGCAGCCGGAATCGGGTGCCTCGGGCACACACCACTTTCACCCTCAAACTCTCGCGATCGACCTGTGGCGGTCGCAGGAAGTGACGATCATGCAGATCCTCGACTCCGTCGATGCGGCTTCGCTCCGCTCCGACATCCCCGCGTTCGGCCCCGGCGACACCGTCAAGGTCCACGTCAACATCACCGAGGGAAGCCGCTCCCGTATCCAGGTCTTCCAGGGCGTCGTCATCGGCCGCTCGGGCGACGGCGTGCGCGAGACGTTCTGCGTCCGGAAGATCAGCTTCCAGGTCGGCGTCGAGCGCACCTTCCCGGTCCACAGCCCCGTGATCGACCACATCGAGGTCGTCACGCGCGGTGACGTGCGTCGCGCGAAGCTCTACTACCTCCGCGAGCTCCGCGGCAAGAAGGCCAAGATCAAGGAGAAGCGCGA
>JACEFY010000502.1 GCA_016807485.1 Stenotrophomonas maltophilia
GAGCGGATGCGACGGCAGGAACGGCGCGAGGTGCGCCTTCGCGGCGACGGGACCGACGCCCGGTCCGCCGCCGCCGTGCGGGATCGCGAACGTCTTGTGCAGATTCAGGTGCGACACGTCGCCGCCGAGGTCGCCGAAACGCGCGAAGCCGAGGAGCGCGTTGAGGTTCGCCCCGTCGACGTACACCTGGCCGCCCGCGTCGTGCACGGCCGCGGTGATGTCGACGACATCCTGCTCGTAGACGCCGTGCGTCGAGGGATACGTGATCATCAGCGCGGCAAGCGTGTCGGCGTGCACGGCGATCTTGGCGCGCAGGTCGTCGAGGTCGACGTTGCCGGCCTCGTCGCACGCGACGACGACGACCTTCATGCCGGCGAGCACGGCCGAGGCCGCGTTGGTCCCGTGGGCCGACGACGGGATGAGGCACACGTCGCGGTGGGTGTCGCCCGCGGCGTGGTGGTAGCCGCGGATGGCGAGGAGCCCGGCGAGCTCGCCCTGCGACCCCGCGTTCGGCTGCAGCGACACGGCGTCGTAACCGGTGACCTCGGCGAGCCACGACTCGAGCTGCTCGATCATCACGAGATACCCGGCGACGTCCTCGAGCGGGGCGAACGGGTGCATGCGCGAGAACTCGGGCCAGGTGACGGCCGCCATCTCGGTGGCCGCGTTGAGCTTCATCGTGCACGATCCCAACGGGATCATGCCGCGATCGAGCGCGTAGTCGCGGTCGGCGAGCTGCTTGAGGTAGCGCATCATCGCGGTCTCGGACCGGTGCGTGTTGAACACCGGATGCGTGAGGTACTCGTCCTCGCGCACGAGGGCCTCGGGCAGATGACCGGTGGTGGTGCCGTCGGCGAAGCCGAACACCCGCTGCGCGGGCCCACCGAACACCCGGGCGAGGTGGTGCAGGTCGGATGCCGCGGTCGTCTCGTCGACCGAGATGCCGACCGAGTCGCTGTCGCGGAACCAGAGCTGGTAGCCGCGCTCGCGCGCCGCGGCGATGACCTGCTCGGCGCGGCCGGGGACCCGGACGACGAGGGTGTCGAAGAACGCGTCGTGCAGGAGGTCGGCGCCCGCCTCGGTGAGCCACTCGGCCAGCAGGGCCGTCTTCCCGGCGACATCGGAGGCGATCGACCGCAGCCCGTCGGGCCCGTGATAGACGGCGTACATCGACGCCATGACGGCCAGCAGCACCTGCGCCGTGCAGATGTTGGAGGTCGCCTTCTCGCGGCGGATGTGCTGCTCACGCGTCTGCAGCGAGAGACGGTACGCGGGGTGGCCGGCGGCATCCATCGAGACGCCCACGAGACGCCC
>JACEFY010000503.1 GCA_016807485.1 Stenotrophomonas maltophilia
GCGGCGAGGATGCTGCCGCCGACGAAGACCACGATGCCCACGAGGAAGAGGAGCTTCCGCCCCCAGCGGTCGGCGAGGCGACCCGTGGAGAGGAGGAGCGCCGCGAGGAGCACGGCGTACAGGCTGTTGACCCACTGCGCATCGGTGAGGTCGAGTTTCAGGTCGGCGATGATGTCGGGCAGCGCGACCCCGACGATCGTCCCGTCGAGCACGATCATTCCGAGGCCGATGGAGAGGACGGCGAGGGCGATCCATTCGCGGCGGGTAGGCGCGGGTACGGCGTCGGAAGTGCTCACATTCGAACGCTAGTGGCGGAGCGGGCGGCGCCGCCATCCGCGCGTTCAGTCGCGCAGTTGCGCGAGGATCTCGTGCGGTCCGGTGCCGGTGTGCTCCGTGATGAGCCCGCGCTGCACCCGCAGCAGGGAGAACTCGGCGACGTTGACGTGCCGCCGCGTCGGGGGGATGCCGTGGAACGCGCCGACGTGTGTGCCGCCGCCGCGGACGTGCGCGGCGATCCGGTCGTCTTCGACGACCACCTGGATGCGTCGCCACTTCCAGTCGGGGAAGGCGCGGAAGAGGTCGTCGAGGTCGCGGATCCAGGCATCCACTCCACCCGGAAGGTGCGCCCGGCGGACGGTGGGGGAGACGAAGTCGCGGACGGCGTCGAGGTCGTGCCGGTTGCACGCTTCGAGGAAGTCGGCATGCCAGGCGTGCAGCTCCCAGGGTTCCACCCGACCAGGGTATGCGAGCGTTTGAGCGAGTGAGACCGCGGCGCGCTCGGCGCGCGCGGAGTACGCTGAGCGCACCTCGAGACCCGCGTCAGGAGGGTGAGGATGGCCGGTTACGGACACAGCTCCGTCACGGGGATCGACGAGCGGACCCTCGGTCGCGTCGACCTCCTGCTCTTCGACGCCGACTACGGCGCGGCGAGGGACGCCGTGGAGGACTCGTGGCGGATCGCGGTGCAGGCGGCCGACCCGCGCGCGCGGGACGCGCGTGAACGCGTGCGCGCTCACGCAGTGCGCGCGGCCAACGCGGCCCGCGACCCGCACGCGGCCCGGGTGAGGGATGCGACGGCGTGGCACCGGGTGTGTCTGGCAGTCGCGCTCTGCCTGGCCGTCGTGGCGACCGGACTCGTCCTGCCGTCCCGTGCTGCCGGACTCGGGCTGCCGCAGACCCTGCTGCCGGCGGGTCTGGCGGCGGTCATCTCCGTCGCACTGCTGTGGTGGCTCGAGCCGCGCCGGGCGAACGGGTCGCTGTGGGGGTCACGGGTGCCCGCGGTGCTGCACCTCGTGTGCGGCGCGCTGT
>JACEFY010000504.1 GCA_016807485.1 Stenotrophomonas maltophilia
GGCGAGGGCCTCCTTGGGTCCGACGACGACCGTGTTCGACACCGGCCGCACCTCGAGCACGAAGCGCGGCTTGCCGTCGGCGGCCGGGACGCCGATCGAGAGCCCGCGCCGCTGGCCCACGGTGAAGGCGTGCGCGCCCTCGTGGGTGCCGATGACGGCGCCCTCGCGGTCGAGGATCTCGCCGCGCTGCGCCCCCACCCGGTCGGCCAGCCAGCCCCGGGTGTCGCCGTCGGGGATGAAGCAGATGTCGTGACTGTCGGGCTTCTGCGCGACCGTGAGCCCGCGTTCGGCCGCCTCGGCGCGCACGAGCGCCTTCGACGGCGTGTCGCCGAGCGGGAAGTAGGTGTGTGCGAGCTGATCGGCGGTCAGAACTCCGAGGACGTACGACTGGTCTTTCGCCGCGTCCGACGCACGGTGGAGCTCCCGCCCGTCGGGGCCGTCGACGAGCAGGGCGTAGTGTCCCGTGCAGACCGCATCGAAGCCCAGCTCGATCGCCCGCTCGAGCAGCGCCGCGAACTTGATCTTCTCGTTGCACCGCATGCACGGATTGGGCGTGCGACCCGCTTGGTACTCGGCGACGAAATCCGCGATGACGTCGTCGCGGAAGCGCTCGGAGAAGTCCCAGACGTAGAACGGGATGCCGAGGCGATCGGCCGCGCGACGCGCGTCGAGGGCGTCTTCGATCGTGCAGCATCCGCGGCTTCCGGCGCGGAGCGTGCCGCCGGCGCGGGAGAGCGCGAGGTGCACACCCACGACGTCGTGCCCGGCCTCCACGGCGCGCGCCGCCGCCACGGCGGAATCCACGCCACCACTCATCGCCGCCAGAATCCGCACGGCACCAGTCTACGAGCGCGAGCCTGGACGGGATCCGGACGCCCGCGCATACGCGTCCGGCAGCACCGCGAGCACGGCGTCCACATCGGCGACCGTCGAGGTCCGACCGAGCGTGATGCGCAGCACCGAGCGCGCGACACGCTCGGTGCGGCCGAGCGCCAGCACCACGTGCGACGGCTCGGCGACGCCGGCCTGACAGGCCGACCCCGTCGACACCGAGATCCCCGCCTGGTCGAGGAGGAACAGCAGCGACTCCCCCGCGGCACCCGGGAAGTGCAGGTGGATGTTTCCCGGCAGGCGATCATCCGGGTCGCCGAGGAGTGCGGCGCCGGGGCCCGCGGCCGCGACCCCGGCGACGAGCCGGCCCCGGAGGTCGAGCAGCCGCGCGTGCTCCGCCTCCCGCTCGGCGACCTCCTCGGCGGCCGCGGCCGCGAGGGCAGCGGCGCCGGCGACATCGGGCGTGCCCGAGCG
>JACEFY010000505.1 GCA_016807485.1 Stenotrophomonas maltophilia
CCGCCTTGGCGATCTCGATGACCTGCTGGTCGGCGATCGACAGTCCCTCGGCTGGGCGGTCGGGGTCGATGGTCACGCCCAGGCGCGTGAAGAGGCGCTCGACTTCGTGGCGCATGGCCTTACGGTCGATGCGGCCGAAGCGGCCCATCGGCTGACGGCCCATGAAGATGTTCTCCGTGACCGACAGATCGGGGAAGAGGGTCGGCTCCTGGTAGATCACGGCGATGCCGGCGGCCTTCGACTGCGCGGTCGAAGTGAAGTCGACGTCCTCGCCCTCCAGACGGAACTCGCCGCCGTCGCGGCGGTAGAGCCCGGCGACGATCTTGACGAGCGTCGACTTGCCTGCGCCGTTCTCGCCGATGAGTGCGTGGATCGATCCGCTCTGCAACCGCAGACTGCCCGATCGGAGGGCGACGACGGCGCCGAAGGACTTGACGACCTTCGACAGCTCGAGGACCACGGGTGCGTCATCCGTCGGCACGGGTTCCTCCTCGTTGAGGGTGTGAATACGATCTGAATCGATTCAGGTTCGATTCATGGATACTGTAGGGACCACACCCGCGTCGGTCAAGTCACGGAACGGACACGGCACGAGCAGACCGGGCACGCACGACACTCGCAGAGCAGCGAAGGAGCAGTCATGGTGGTGAGCATCCGAGACGTCGCCGAAGCGGCGGGCGTCTCCGTCGGCACCGTCTCCAACGTGCTCAACCGTCCCGAGACGGTGTCGTCCGATTCGGCCGAGCGGGTGCTCCGGGCGATCGAGGATCTCGGCTACGTGCGCAACGACGCCGCACGCAAACTGCGCGGCGGCGTGAGCACCACCGTGGGCTTCGTGGTGCTCAACGGTCAGAACCCGTTCTTCAACGACGTCGTGCGCGGCGCGGAAGACGAGGCATCCCGCCACGGCATCGCGGTGCTCTACGGCAACACCGACGAAGACAGCCGGCGCGAGCGCATGTACCTCGATCTCTTCGAGGAGCAGCAGGTGCGCGGTGTGCTGATCTCGCCCTACGGCGACATCCTGCCGCGGCTCGAGCACCTGCGCTCCCGCGGCATCCGCGCGGTGCTCGTCGATCGATTCGGCGGCACCAGCCGGTTCAGCTCGGTGTCGGTCGATTCCGTCGCCGGCGGGCGGATGGCCGTCGAGCACCTCATCGAGACCGGGAGGCGCCGCATCGCGTTCGTCGGCGGACCGATGGACATGCGCCAGGTCACCGACCGCCTGGCGGGCGCCCGCGTCGCCGCCGACAATGCGATCGATGCCGTCGAGCTCGAGGTCCTCGCGACGTCGGCG
>JACEFY010000055.1 GCA_016807485.1 Stenotrophomonas maltophilia
CGCCGTTGACGCACGACCCGCACGAGTTCACGCCGTTCCTGGCGGCATCCGCGACGGCCGCCGCGGTCGGCTACGCCGTCACGAGCGCCAGCAAGACCTACAACCTCGCCGGCCTCAAATGCGCCGTCATGGTCGCGGGCACGGGTCGCGCCGCCGCGGTGCTGCGGGGCCTGCCGGATGAAGTGGAATGGCGGACGGGGCTCTTCGGGGCGATCGCGCAGATCGCCGCCTTCGCCCCGCAGAGCGATGCGTGGCTCGACAGCCTGCGCGCCGCGCTCGATGCGAATCGGCGTCTGCTGGGCGCGCTCCTCCGCGAGCACCTCCCGGAGGCCGGGTATGTGCTCCCCGAGGCCGGATATCTCGGATGGATCGATCTGTCGGCGTACGGCTGGGGCGACGACCCGGGGCGCCGGATCCTGAAAGATGCCAAGGTCGCGACGACGTACGGCCTGTTCTTCGGGGCGGAGGGACGCGGCCATACCCGCGTGAACTTCGGGTGCGCGCCGGAGATGCTCCGAGAGGCGATCGAGCGGATCGCGACGCTCGCTCGGGCGTAGTCCGGCTTCCGAGCTCCGGCCGTACCGGTGGTCGGATCCGTGGGGCAGGTGTGGTCGGTGTCGTCACTCGCGGCGACATGTGCCCCACGGCCCCGACGACCGGAACCAATCGCCGCTCAGACCTCGGCTTTGCCCAGCCGCCAGTACCCCATGAAGGCCACCGCACGCCGATCGACGCCGTGATCGGCGACGAGGTGCCGGCGCAGTGTTTTGATGGCCCCGGCTTCGCCCGCGAGCCAGGCATAGAGCGGCGCACGCTTGAGGGCCGCCCCGCCCTTCGCGGTGCGCGGGACCTCCCAGAGGATGTCGTGATCGACGTCGATCTCCTCGACGGCCGCGCCGCGCCGGCGAGCAGGAGGTCGTCGACGTGCGCGGGCGGGACGAAGTCGATCCCGAACGAGACGCCGGTGTGCGCCGTCGTCGGCGCGAAGATCAGCACCTCGTCGCCGATCCGTGCCGCCGCGATCCAGGCGGAGGCGGGGCCGACGACGTCGTGCGCGACCATGTCGACGTCCACTTCGCCGACGTGGCTGCGGACGTAGCGCGTCGTGTACGTGCGGAACGGCGGGCGACGCGCCTCGTCCATGTCGCGCCAGAGGGTCCACCAGTCCTCGCCGGTCGGCATCTCGTCGATCGACGTCTCGGATGTGGGGAAGACGATCTTGATGCGCTGGTCGAAACCGGGGTCGCCGTACTCGGCGAGATCGTCACCGCCGAACGTGAAGCGACGGAAGCTCGGGGTGACGTCGGTGATCGCGGTGACGCGGGCGCGGAAGAAGCGGCTCGTGGGTGCAGCGGCGGTCATCGCACGCCCTCGACGGCGTCCGGCTCGACGACGCGCACGCGGTGTCGTCCGCGGGGGAGCACGAGCGGTGTCCCGGACACCGGATCTTCGATCACCCGGCAATCGAGGTCGAACACTTCACGGATCATCTCGGGTGTGAGGACGTCGGCGGGTTCGCCGGCGGCGACGATGCGTCCGCCCGAGAGGGCGATGAGGTGGTCGGCATAGCGTGCCGCCATGTTCATGTCGTGCAGCACCATGACGATGGTCGTGCCCCGATCGTGGTTCAGGTCGCGCAGCAGGTCGAGGACTTCGACCTGATGTGCGACGTCGAGAAAGGTCGTCGGCTCGTCGAGCAGGAGGATGTCGGTCTCCTGGGCGAGTGCCATCGCGATCCACACACGCTGGCGCTGGCCGCCCGAGAGCTCGTCGACAGCGCGATCGGCGAGATCGGCGGTGCCCGTCGCCGCGAGGGCGTCGGCGACGACGGCGTAGTCTTTCGCGCTCCAGCGGGAGAGCGCCCGTTGATGGGGATGCCGGCCCCGGCCGACGAGATCGGCCACGGCGATCCCCTCGGGGGCGACGGGGCTCTGCGGCAGCAACCCGAGGGTGCGCGCCACCTCCTTCGACGGACGCGAGCGGATGTCGGTGCCGTCGAGCACGACACGGCCGGAGCGGACCGGCAGGAGGCGGGCGAGCGCCCGGAGCAGCGTCGACTTGCCGCATCCGTTCGCGCCGACGATGGCGGTCACGGCGCCCGGCGGCACCTCCAGGTCGAGCGCGTCGACGACCAGGCGGTCACCGTAGGCGAGGGAGAGCGATTCCGCGGCGAGGCGGTGGGATGCGGTCATAGCGAGCCTCCTGCACGTTGCGTGCGGACGAGCAGATAGATCAGATAGGGAGCGCCGAGCACGCCCGTGACGACGCCGACGGGGTAGCGAGTGTCGAAGGCGAACTGGCCGACGAGGTCGGAGGCCATCACCAGGAGCGCACCGACGAGCCCCGCCGGCAGGACGAGTGCCGCGCCCGGCCCGACGAGGCGGCCCGCGATCGGGCCGGCCATGAACGCGACGAACGCGATCGGCCCGGCGGCGGCGGTGGCGAACGCGAGCAGCGCCACCGCGCCGACGATGAGCAGGATGCGGGTGCGGTCGACGCGGAGGCCGAGCCCTGCGGCCGAGTCATCGCCGAGGCGGAGGATGCCGAGGGGTCGACCTTGAGCGAGAAGGAGGGGGACCAGCACGGCGCATGCGACCGCGAGGGGGACGATGCTCGCCCAGCTCGCACTGTTCAGGCTGCCGCTGATCCACCGCATCGCCGCCTGCAGATCCCATGCGGCTGCGCGGGAGAGCACGTAGGTCACGACGGCGTTGAGCATGGCGGCCACGCCGATGCCGATGAGGATGAGGCGCGTGCCCGCGAACCCGCCGCGGTGGGACAGGAAGTAGATCGCCAGGGCGGTCACCAAGGCGCTGACGAGTGCCAGGAGCGAGACGGCGCCCTCGGTCAGCGACAGGAAGACGATGCCGAAGACGGCGGCCGCGCTCGCTCCCGAGGAGATCCCGATGATGTCAGGGGATGCGAGCGGGTTCCGCAGCAGCGTCTGGAAGATGACGCCCGCCATGCCGAAGGCGATGCCCGTGAGCAGGGCCAGCACGGTTCGGGGCAGCCGAAGAGTGCCCACCGTGAACGACGCCCCCGGCACCTGCTCGCCGAGGATGACGCGCAGGACCTCCGTAGGGGAATAGAAGGTGTTGCCCACCATCAGACTCACGGCGAAGAGGCCGAGGACGAGCGCGGCGAGGACGCCGACGGTGACCGCACGTCGCCGTGCGCGACGGCGACGCCCCGAGATGACGCCGGTGACGTCGGGACGGAGCGCGGGCAGGGCCGTCTGGACGCTCACAGCTCACGCACCCGCTGGCGGCGCACGATGGCGATGAACACGGGAGCTCCGATGAGCGCGGTGATGATGCCGACTTCGATCTCGCTCGGCCGGGCGACCAGGCGTCCGATGACGTCCGAGGTCACGAGCAGAGCGGCCCCGCTGACAGCGGCGAACGGGATGAGCCAGCGGTGGTCGGGACCCACCAGCAGGCGGCACAGGTGCGGGATCACGAGCCCGACGAACGCGATCGGTCCGGCGCCCGCGGTGGCGCCGCCGCACAGGATCACCGCACCCCCGGCGGCGACGAGCCGGGTGCGGGCCACGTTTTCGCCGAGGCTCGTCGCGACATCGTCTCCGAGGGAAAGGGAGTTCATGCCGCGCGCGCACACGACCACGATGAGAGCGCCGACGAGGAGGACGGGCGCCACGACGCCGATGCGATCCCAGGTGGCGCCGCCGACACCGCCGATCTGCCAGAACCGGAACGACTCCATCACCTCGACGCGGGGGAGGAGGACCGCGCTCACGAGGGACATCAACGCGGCCGTGGTCGCAGCCCCGGCCAGTGCGAGCTTGAGGGGCGTCGCGCCCCCCGCGCCGATGGAGCCGACGACATACACGAAGACCGCCGCGATCGCCGCACCCACGACGGCGACCGCCATCGTGGCGTACGGGTCGGTGAGGGCGAAGAAGGCGATGCCGATGACGACGGCGAGCGAGGCTCCGCCGGAGACCCCGAGGATACCGGGATCGGCGAGCGGGTTGCGGGTGATCGCCTGCATCGTCGTTCCGGAGAGGGCGAGTGCCGCGCCGACGAGGAGCGCGAGCGCCGTGCGGGGGAGGCGCGCGACGACCGCGGCGGACTCGATCGTGCCGGTGTCGCCGCCGAGCCCCGCGGCGATGTCGGGCAGCGTCACGTCGCGCACGCCGAAGGAGACGGACACGACGCAGAGGACGACGAGGACGAGGAGCCCCACGGCGAGCCACGCGACGCGCACCGCCACCGGACGCCGCAGGGCGGCATCCGGGACGGCACGCGTCGCGAGGGCGGTCATCGGGGTCAGCGGTCGCCGAGAGCGCCCGCGAGGACGCCGAAGTACGCGTCGATGCCCCACGGGATCGACAGCGGCGACGGGTTGGCCGACGCCGCCAGCGGTGTGGAGTTCTCGAGCACGGCGATGCGTCCCTCGGCGATCGCCGGGATCTGTGAGAGGAGCGGATCGGCCTGCAGCGCGGCGACCAGTTCGCCGTCGGGGTCGCCGTAGGTGACGAAGACGTCGACGTCGGCGAACCGGTCGGCCTGCTCGCTGCTGATCTGCGTGTAGAAGAGTGTCGGGTTCGCCGCGGATTCGTCGGCGACGACGGTCGGCACCGGCAGTCCGAGGCTCTCGAGGAAGCCCGGGCGCGTGTCGGCGGTGGTGTAGAAGCCGATCTGGCTGAGGTCGGCTGGATCGATGTAGGAGAACAGCACCCGCGAGTCGGCGAGCCCCGGCTGAGCGGCGAGGGCGGTCTGCACCTGCGCGTCGAGGTCCGAGATCAGCGTCCGGCCGCTCGCCGCGAGGCCGATCGCCTCGGAGTTCATCGTGATCATGTCCTGGTAGGAGGTTCCCCAGGCGACATCCGGGTAGGCGACGACCGGCGCGATCGCCGACAGGGTGTCGTAGTCCTCCTGGGTCAGGCCCGAGTACGCGGCGAGGATCACATCCGGCCGCGTGTCGGCGACCTGCTCGAACGGGATGCCGTCGGTCTCGTCGAAGAGCACCGGCGTCTCGGCATCGAGCTCCGTCAGCTTGTCCTCGACCCACGGCAGGATGCCGTCGCCGTCGTCGTCGCCCCAGGTCGCCTTGCTCATGCCGACGGGGACGACACCGAGCGCCAGCGGCACTTCGTGGTTCGCCCAGGAGACCGTGGCGATGCGCTCGGGCTTCTCGGTGATCGTGGTCTCGCCGAACGCGTGCGAGATCGTGACCGGGAAGGTCCCGTCGGCGAGATCGGCGCCGGAGGCGGCAGGGGCGGTGGATGCCGGGGCGGAGCCGGTGCTGGCGCAGCCGGAGAGCAGGAGCGCGGCGGCGACCGCGAGAGCGGCGACGGAGCGGATTCGGGGCACGACGATTCCTTCGAAAGGTGAGTAAGGACAGCCTTACTTTACCTATCGGGTCCGTGCCGCGCCACTTCGCTGCAGGCGCCCTGAAGGTTCGCGGCCGGTCAGGAGGCTCGCGACCGGTCAGGCGTCCTTCGCCCGGTCGATCGCGCGCACGCCCGCCCACGCGGCCGGCACGAGGACCGCGGCGATGGCCGCCTTGATGATTCCGCCGACGACGAACGGCCACAGACCGAACGCGAGGATCTCGCCGAGTCCGAACGAGCCGCCGCCGACGGCGTTCAGGATGAACGCAATGTAGGGGATGCCGAAGACGAACGGGATCGCACTCGCGAGGACGAATCCGATGAAGGCGAGCAGGGGCTTGCGGTCCCATGCGCGCTCGGCGAACCAGCCCGCGACGAAGGCCGCGACCACGAACCCGATGATGAAGCCGAAGCTCGGCTTCGCGACGGCGGCGATCGTGCCGGTGAACCCCGCGAACACCGGGAGTCCGGCGAGGCCCGCGAGCAGGTAGGTGACCAGCGCCGCGGCGCCACGCCGGGCGCCGAGCGCGGCGCCGACGACGACGACGCCGAGGGTCTGGCCGGTGATCGGCACGGGCTGCAGCGGTACCTCGATCTGCGCGAGCGCGGCGACGAACGTGGCGCCCACCGCGACGAGCGCGGCATCGAGGGCGAACGCGCGGGCGCGGTCGGTGGGGCGGGCGATGAGGTCGGCGAGGACCGGGCGGCGGTCTGCGGTCGAGAGGGACATGCATCTCCTTGGGCGAGGCGGCCGGATGGCCGGGGCGTCGCGATCAGCCTAGGGCGTGCCCCGCGTCCATTGTTGGACGCCGTCCACCGAAGATCGACGCCGACACTGTCCGTGGCGGACAACACGAGCGGGACCCCGGTCGGCGGCCGCGTGCGGGGCAGCCGGGTAGACTGGGGGGCTGGCCCTTCGGCCGCACCCCATCACCGCAGAAGAACGGACGTCCGCTGTGCTCGCCGTACACGACCTCGAGATCCGCGTGGGCGCTCGCACGCTCATGTCGGAGGTGTCGTTCCGCGTGTCGGACGGCGACAAGATCGGTCTGGTCGGCCGCAACGGCGCCGGCAAGACGACCCTGACCAAGGTCCTGGCCGGAGACCTGCTGCCCGCCGACGGGAAGGTCGAACGCATCGGCGAGCTCGGGTACCTCCCGCAGGATCCCCGCTCCGGCGACCCGGAGATGCTCGCCCGTACCCGCATCCTCGACGCTCGGGGACTCGGCACCCTCGCGCTGCAGATGCACGAGTCGTCGCTGGAGATGGGCGACGCCGATGAGAAGGTCGCCGAGAAGGCGATGCGTCGGTACGGCAACCTCACCGAGCGGTTCGAAGCCCTCGGTGGCTACACCGCCGAGGCGGAAGCCGCGACGATCGCCCACAACCTGTCGCTTCCCGACCGCATCCTCGACCAGCCCCTGAAGACGCTGTCGGGTGGTCAGCGTCGCCGCATCGAGCTCGCACGCATCCTGTTCTCCGACGCGCAGACGATGATCCTCGACGAGCCGACCAACCACCTCGATGCCGACAGCGTCGTGTGGCTCCGCGAGTTCCTCAAGAACTACAAGGGCGGGCTGATCGTGATCAGCCACGATGTGGATCTCGTCGGCGAGACCGTGAACCGCGTCTTCTACCTCGACGCCATGCGCCAGGTCATCGACGTCTACAACATGAACTGGAAGAACTACCTGCGCCAGCGGGTGGCCGACGAGGAGCGCCGCAAGAAGGAGCGCGCCAACATCGAGAAGAAGGCGTCGGTCCTGCAGATGCAGGCGGCACGCTTCGGGGCGAAGGCCTCGAAGGCCGCCGCCGCGCACCAGATGGTCGCGCGCGCCGAGAAGATGCTCTCCGGCCTCGACGAGGTCCGTCAGGAAGAGCGCGTCGCGAAGCTCCGCTTCCCGAAGCCCGCGCCGTGCGGGAAGACCCCGCTCATGGCCTCCGGACTGTCGAAGTCGTACGGATCGCTCGAGATCTTCACCGACGTGGACCTCGCCATCGACCGTGGGTCCAAGGTCGTCGTCCTCGGCTTCAACGGCGCCGGCAAGACGACGCTCCTGCGCATCCTCGCGGGCGTCGACAAGCCCGACACCGGTCAGCTCGAGCCCGGCCACGGACTCAAGATCGGCTACTACGCGCAGGAGCACGAGAACCTCGACGTCAATCGTTCGGTGCTGGAGAACATGATGTCGGCGGCGCCGGACATCAACGCGACCGAAGCCCGCAAGGTGCTCGGATCGTTCCTCTTCACGGGCGACGACGTGCTCAAGCCCGCCGGTGTGCTGTCCGGTGGCGAGAAGACGCGGCTGTCGCTCGCGACGCTGGTGGTCTCCTCCGCCAACATGCTGCTGCTCGACGAGCCCACCAACAACCTCGACCCGGCGAGCCGTGAAGAGATCCTCGGGGCGCTCGCGCACTACGAGGGCGCCGTCGTGCTCGTCTCGCACGACTCGGGCGCCGTGCAGGCGCTGAACCCCGAGCGGGTGCTGATCCTCCCGGACGGCGTCGAGGACATCTGGGGCCGCGACTACGTCGATCTCATCGAACTGGCCTGACGCGCGCGCCGTCAGCGCGGGGTGAGTTCGTCGACGAGGGCATCCTCGTCCTGCATGTCGCGGTCGCGACGGTCGTCTGCGCGTCGGCGCCGGACGGATGCCGCCGACTCGCCGCCGGCCGCCTCCTCGGCGTCTTCCCGACGGTGGCGGATCTCGGTGCGGATCATGTACCAGATGAAGGCGAAGCCCATGACGGCGAACAGAATCCACTGGATCGCGTACGACAGGTAGGGCCCGGGATCGTCGGACGGCGACTCGAGCGGCTGCGGAACGGGCGTGACCGCGGGATCCTCCGCGACCATGAGGCCGTAGACGTCGTCGATGATCGCCGCGTCGCCGATCTCCTGACCGATGAGCGGCAGGTGGATCGTGGGGACCTGCCCGTCCGGGGCCGATCGACCGGAGGACGGCAGCTGCTCGCCCGGGCGGAGGCGCACGGTCACGGTGGCGTGGCCGCTCGGTGGGGCAGGCACGGCGGCGGGGTCGGGCGAATCCTTCGCGGGCGGAAGCCACCCCCGGTCGACGATGAACACCCGTCCGTCGTCGGTGCGGAACGGGACGAGCACTTCGAACGCACTCGTTCCTCCGTGCGCGCGGTTGCGCACGAGGAGGGTCTGGTCGGCGAGGTACTCGCCGTCCAGCACGACCGGGCGCCACTCGTCTCCCGCAGCGAAGCTCCCACCGACCGCGAGCACGTCGGCCAGCGGGACCGGCGTGGCGTCGTAATTCGCGGCGATGAGCTCGAGCTGCGCCTCGCGCCACGAGTTGCGGCTGAACTGCCAGTTCGACAGGAAGGCGCAGGCGATCGCGAAGGCGACGGCGAAGGCGAGGTATCCGCTCCAGCGGAGCGCCGTGCGACGGTTCACGCGGGAGCTCCTGCGCCGAATGACGTGACCTCGACGGGGAAGTCGCGCGCCGCGAGATAGTCGCGCAGGTAGCCGACGTGATCGTCGCAGGCGGCCCAGATCTTCCGCCGGTCTGCGGAGTGGATGCGGGGATTGCGCCACACCACCTGCCACTCGGCCTGTGCGCGGCATCCCGCACGGGAACAGAGGCGATCGGTCATGACCCGTCCTCGGCGGCTCCTCGGGGCGCGTCGGGCCCGACGGCCCGGGTCTCCTCCACGCGGATCACCCGCTGCGGATCGGCCGGCGCGAGCGGTTCGGTCGGCGTCGCCGCGAGGGCACGTTCGGGCGGCACGGCACGGGCCTCGGTGTTCGACACGGCGACGTTGGCGATCACGACGGCGAAGTACGGCAGGAAGATCGCGCCGACCGCGAGCACCCAGGTGTACCAGCCGTACGGCGTGATCACCACCATCAGGACGAAGCAGATGACACGGATGCTCATCATGATGAAGTACTTCCGCATGCGGATCTGCGCTTCGTCGCGGGGCGCGCGCGGGAGCGAGGTCGCGGATTGCGTATTCACGGGAGTCTTCACGGTCCTCCCAGAGTACGCCTGCTGTGCGCAGGCGGATCGGGTCGCGCGGGCGGATCAGGCGTACCGGCCTCTGCTGGCCGTGCCCGCCACGATCACGAGGAAGAAGAAGAGGATGACGAGCGCGATGAGCCCGAGCCCGATCCATCCGACGATGACACCCGCGAGCGCCATGCCGCGGCCCTTCTCTCCCGATGTCTTCAGCTGGTTGAGCGCGATGTGGCCCATGATCGCGCCCGCCAGCGAACCGATCACCGGGAGCACCCAGATGGCGCCGAGGATCGAGGCGATCATCGAGACGATCGACAGGACGTTGGTCTTCTGGGCCGGCGCGTACCCGCCGTACCCGTACGGCGCGGG
>JACEFY010000506.1 GCA_016807485.1 Stenotrophomonas maltophilia
GACAGGAGGGCATGGACGGCCGCGAGGGAGGCGGCATCCATGAGCTCCATGATCGCCGGCTGCACCCCCGCGGCGGTGACGGCGGCCGACGCGACGGCCGCGTCGCGCACACCGGGGAAGGTGGCGGTGAGCGTGCGGGTCTCGCCGGGCACGCGGCGGCGCAGCTTGAGGGTCGCGCCGACGATGACCCCGAGCGTTCCCTCCGACCCGATGAAGAGGGAGGTGAGGTCGAGACCGGTCACCCCCTTCACGCTCCGGTGCCCGAGGTGGAGCAGCCGTCCGTCGGCGAGCACGACATCGAGGCCGAGCACCGCGTCGCGGACCACGCCGTACTTCGCGCACAGCAGGCCGCCCGCGCCCGTGGCGATGTTGCCGCCGACGGTCGAGATCTCGCGGCTCGCAGGATCGGGCGGCCACCAGAGCCCGTGCTCGGCGAGGGCGCGGTCGAGGTCGGCGTTGAGGATGCCGGGTTCGACGATCGCGAGGAGGTCGTCGGGCCGCACGTCGAGGATGCGGTCCATCGCGCGCACCGACAGGGCGATCTCGCCGGCGCCGGTGTTCGCGCCGCCGGCGAGCCCGGTCGCCGCGCCGCGCGTGACGACGGGCGTGCCGGTCGCGGTGGCGATGCGCAGGGTCGCGCGCACATCGTCGACCGAGGTCGCATGCACGATCGCGAGGGGGACGCCCTCGGCAGCGTGCCCGGATTTGTCGGCTCGCGCGCGGGCGAGCTCTGCCGGTGATGTGTCGACGCGGTCGCCCAGCGCAGCGCGCAGCAGGGCGATCACGTCGGGGGTCATGCGAGGCGGCGACGTCCCGAGATGAGGCCCACTGTGACGGCGACGACTGCGAAGCCGAGCCCGATCCACGGCGACCCGCTCGTCCACCACACGATCGTCGCCGAAGCGTAGACGAGAAGCTCGACCAGGGCCCGCACGAAGGGATGCACGGCGAACACCGCGCGCGGTGAGACGAACAGCGCCCACAGGAGGATCGCGATGACCGGTGCGGCGATGCCGACGACGATGTTCCAGGGGAACGGCCAGGCGGTGAACCCCCAGACGGCGAGCGTGCCGAATGCGAACAGCTCGCACAGGAAGGCGACGACATCGACCGCGTCGACCCCTCGGCGCATGCCCGCCGGGAGCGGCTCGGCCGGCTTCTCGGGTCGGACGGTGGGGAGATCGGTCATGGTCCGATTCTACCGCTCAGCCGAACAGGCTCCGGAGGGGGCACGGTGGGCGGCGCGGCCTCGGCGGCCTGCGCGAGCTCATCGGCTCGACCGCGGACATCGG
>JACEFY010000507.1 GCA_016807485.1 Stenotrophomonas maltophilia
GGTCGGCCACCGCGATCGCGAGGAAGTCGAGCACGTACGCCACCGGCGCGCCGTGGAAGTTGCCGTTCGATTCGACCCGGCCGTCGAGGGTGATGACCGGGTTGTCGACGGATGCCGCGAGCTCCCGCTCGGCGACGGTCCGGGCGTGCGCGGCGGTGTCGCGCGCGGCGCCGTGCACCTGCGGCGAGCAGCGCAGCGAGTAGGCGTCCTGCACCCGCGTGCAGACGGCCGGATCGCGATGACTGGCGACGATCGGAGACCCGGCGAGGAACGAGCGCAGGTTCGCCGCCGAGTCGGCCTGCCCGCTCTGCGGACGCAGCGCCATGAGATCGGCGGCGAACACCGCGTCGGTGCCCAGCTGGCTCTCGACGGAGATCGCGGCGGTGAGGTCGGCCGTCTCCAGCAGCACGTCGAGGTCATGCAGCGCGAGCGCCAGCATCCCCAGCATCCCGTCCGTGCCGTTGATGAGGGCGAGGCCCTCCTTCTCCTCGAGGACGAGTGGGGCGATGCCCGCCGCGGCGAGCGCGGCGCCGGCATCCACCAGCGCGCCGTCGGCATCGCGCACCGACCCCTCGCCCATCGCGGCGAGCGCCGCGTGCGAGAGCGGCGCGAGGTCTCCCGAGCAGCCGAGCGACCCGTATTCGCGGACGATCGGGGTGATGCCGGCCTCGAGGAGGGCGGCGTAGGTCTCCACGACCACGGGGCGCACGCCGGTGCGCCCCGACGCCAGGGTCTGCAGACGCAGCAGCATGAGTGCCCGCACGACCTCGCGCTCGACCTCGGCGCCGGTGCCCGCCGCGTGGGAGCGGATGAGGCTCGCCTGCAGCTGCCGCCGCCGCTCGGGGGCGATGAAGGTCGTCGCGAGCGCGCCGAAGCCGGTCGAGATGCCGTAGTGCGGGTCGGGGTCGTCGGCGAGCCTCTCGACGAGGGCGCGCGATGCCGCGACGCGCGACATCGCGGCGGCGTCGATCCGGACCGGGGCGCCCGACCGGGCGACCGCGACGACGTCGGCGGTCGAGAGCGGCGCAGCGCCGAGGACGACGGGAGTGATCATGTTCCGATTCCACCGCGGGAGGATGCCGCGCACCATCGGCTCGTGGCATCCTGTGTCTGTGATTCCAGACAAGGTGCCGGCGCCCGCGGCTTCGGTGGCCGTGCAGGTTCCGGCGGCCGATCAGACGCTGCGGATCCTGTCGTTCCTCGCCCATCAGCGCGGGCCCGTCGCCGCGCGGACCGTCGCCGAGCAGCTGCGCCTCCCGCGGTCGACGGTCTACCACCTGCTCGCGGC
>JACEFY010000508.1 GCA_016807485.1 Stenotrophomonas maltophilia
TCAGGGCGGGGTTCTTGGCCTTGAGCGCCTGACCGACGCCGGTGACGGTGCCGCCCGTGCCGGAGCCCGCGACGAACCAGTCGATGCGGCCGTCGGTGTCGCGCCAGATCTCCTCGGCCGTGGTGCGGCGGTGGATGCGGGCGTTGGCCTCGTGCTCGAACTGGCGGGCGAGGATCGCGCCGGGGGTGTCGGCGACGATCTGCACCGCGGTGTCCACCGCCTCCGTCATGCCCTTGTGCGGATTGGTGAGGACGAGCTCGGCGCCGTAGGCCTTCAGGAGCGTGCGCCGCTCCTTCGACATGGATGCCGGCATCGTGAGGATGACGCGATAGCCGCGCGCCGCGCCGATGAGCGCGAGTGCGATGCCGGTGTTGCCGCTCGTCGACTCGACGATGGTCCCGCCGGGGCGCAGCTGCCCGGCCTCCTCGGCGGCCTCGATGAGCGCGAAACCGAGGCGGTCCTTGACGGAGGCGCCGGGGTTGTAGAACTCCAGCTTCGTCAAGACCTCGGCATCCACACCCGCGGTGAGCGCGTTGAGGCGCACGAGCGGGGTGTTCCCGAAGGCGGTGGTGATGTCGGGATGGATGCCGGGCACGTCAGTCTTCGCGGAGGTGCTCGTACAGCGCCGTCGACAGGTAGCGCTCGCCGAACGACGGCACGATGACGACGATGTTCTTGCCCTCCGACTCGGGCCGCGCGGCGACCTCGAGCGCGGCCCAGATGGCGGCGCCGGAGGAGATACCGACGAGGATGCCCTCCTTCGTGGCGACCTCGCGGGCGACGCGGATCGCGTCGTCGAAGGCGACATCCTGGACCTCGTCGATGACCGACTGGTCGAGGATCGCCGGGATGAAGTTCGGGCCGATGCCCTGGATCTTGTGCGGGCCGGGGGTGCCGGTGGTCAGCAGCGGCGAGTCGGCGGGCTCGACGGCGACGACCTGCACGCCGGGCACGCGCTCCTTGAGCACCTGTCCGACACCCGTGATGGTGCCGCCCGTGCCGATGCCGGCGACGAAGTAGCCGACGTCGCCGTCGGTGTCGCGCAGGATCTCCTCGGCGGTGGTCGTGCGGTGGATGGCGGGGTTCGCCTCGTTGGCGAACTGCTGCGCGAGCACGGCGCCGGGGGTCGCGGCAGCGATCTCCTCGGCCTTGGCGACGGCGCCCTTCATGCCGAGCGCCGGCTCGGTGAGCACGAGCTCCGCGCCGTAGGCCTTCAGCAGCAGGCGGCGCTCGGTCGACATCGACGACGGCATCGTGAGGATCACCTTGTAGCCGCGGGCCGC
>JACEFY010000509.1 GCA_016807485.1 Stenotrophomonas maltophilia
TGAAGTTCGGCGAGCAACTCTTCTGCAGCTTCTTGTGCTGCTTCCGCGTCTTCCACCAATGCTGTTGCTGCCTGTTCTGCAGCTGTGTCTTCTACACCATTCGCATCCGCATCATTCACCGGTGGTACCGTGATTGGATCGTTGATTGCATCCAGGCGATCTTCCAGCGCATCCCGGACACCACCTGCGGCTAAATCATTCACCGCCGCTTCCGCCTCAGCTCTTGCCTCTGCTGCTGCATCTGCTGCTGCTTGTAACTGCGCTTGTTCAGCAGGAGTGATTAAGCCATCTTCCTGAAGTTCGGCGAGCAACTCTTCTGCAGCTTCCTGTGCTGCTTCCGCGTCTTCCACCAATGCTGTTGCTGCCTGTTCTGCAGCTGTGTCTTCTACGCCATTCGCATCCGCATCATTCACCGGTGGAACTACAATATCAACGAGACTATCTAGACGACCTTGCAGACCATCTCTATCAGTACCAGCCGGCAATGCATTTACCGCATCTTGTGCCAGATCTTTCGCATCTTGTGCATCTTTTAAGGTATCTTCTAATGCCGTTTGTTCTTCTGGAGTGATCAGACCATCTGCATTAGCATCTCCCAGTGCCTCTTCAGCTGACTGATAGGCTGCTTCAGCTGCATCAACCAAGTCATTGGCGAGATCCAATGGGTTTTCGGTAATATCATCGATGCCGTTTTCATTAGCATCATTGATCGCTGGAATCGTAATATCAGTCAAGGCATCGAGACGATCTTGGAAGCCATCTATCGCTTCTTGAACTTCTGCTGGAAGCGCATTAACTGCTGCTTGTGCATCTGCTTTGGCTTGTTGAGCTGCCTCAAGTGCATCTTCTAGTGCTGCTTGTTCTGTTGGAGTGATTAAGTTATTTGATTCAGCTACTTCCAACGCATCTACTGCATTTTGATATGCCTGCTCTGCCGCTACAACCAGACCTTCAACTGCATCTATCTGGGTATCAACCTCATCATCAATACCATTACCATCAGCATCATTCACTGGTGGTAACGTGATTGGATCATTGATGGCATCCAAGCGATCTTGCAGATCGTCTTTGTCAGCACCATCCGGTAATACATTAACTGCATCCTGTGCTTTGTTCTTGGCTTCCGCGGCTGCATCAATTGCATCTTGAACTGCTTGTTGTTCTTCAGGGGTAATTAGGCCATCTTGTTGTGCTTGTTCTAGTATTTCTAATGCATTCTGATAGGTCGTTTCAGCTTGAGATACTAGCCTTTCAGCATTATCCACTGGATTTATT
>JACEFY010000510.1 GCA_016807485.1 Stenotrophomonas maltophilia
TCGGCGGCGGAGGCGTGGTCGGCCCGCAGCTGGGCGATCGAACTCTCGAAATCCTCGAGCGAGTCGAACGCCTGGTAGACGCTCGCGAAGCGCAGATACGCGACCTCGTCGAGCGACCGCAGGGGCCCCAGGATCGCGAGCCCGATCTCGTTCGTGTCGATCTGCGACGACCCGGTCTGGCGCACCGCCTCCTCGACCGCCTGCGCGAGGACCGCGAGGTCGGCTTCGGTGACGGGGCGTCCCTGGCACGCCTTGCGCACGCCGGAGATGACCTTCTCGCGGGTGAACGGCTCGATCACGCCCGAGCGCTTGATGACGTTGAGGCTCGCCGTCTCGATCGTGGAGAAGCGACCGCCGCACTCGGGGCACTGCCGGCGGCGACGGATGCTGAGACCGTCGTCGCTCGTGCGCGAGTCGATGACGCGCGAGTCGGCGTGACGGCAGAAAGGACAGTGCATGTCACCCCTCGAATCGGGCGAGGACAGCCTCGCCGTGGGCCGGCAGGACCTCGGCGGTGGCGAGAGCGACGATCGCCTCGCGCACGTCGTCGAGTCCGCCGCGGTCGTAGGCGATCACCTGCTGCGGACGCAGGAACGTCGACGCCGAGAGCCCTGCGGCATACCGCGCCTGTCCCCCGGTCGGCAGCACGTGGTTGCTCCCGGCGAGATAGTCGCCGAGGCTCACGGGTGAGTGCGGTCCGACGAAGACCGCGCCCGCGTTGACGAAATCGTCGACGCGGGGATCGACCAGGTGCAGTTCGAGGTGCTCGGGCGCGTAGGCGTTGCTGAACGCGGTCGCCACGGCGATGTCGTCGACCAGCACGATCGCCGACTGCACGCCGGCGAGGGCTTCGTCGATGCGGGCGGCGTGGTGGGTCTTCGCGGCGCGCACGGCCACCCGTTCGGCGACGGATGCCGCGAGCTCCGGCGAATCGGTGACGAGCACGGCCGCGGCCTGCTCGTCGTGCTCGGCCTGGCTCACGAGATCGGCCGCGACCCAGTCGGGGTCGGCGGAGGCATCCGCGACGATCATGATCTCGGTCGCCCCGGCTTCGGAGTCGGTGCCGACCATGCCGGCCACGACCCGCTTGGCGAGGGCGACGAAATTGTTGCCGGGCCCGGAGATGACGTCGACCCGGTGCAGTCCGAGCGACGGGACCCCGTGGGCGTAGGCGCCGATCGCGCCGGCGCCGCCCATGGCGTAGACCTCGGTGACATCCAAGAGTCGCGCGGCCGCGGGGGTGAAAGGGGGGACGCGGCCGCCGGAT
>JACEFY010000511.1 GCA_016807485.1 Stenotrophomonas maltophilia
ACGAGACGCCCAGGAGCTGCATCGTCCGCTCGATCTCGGTGCGGAGGATCTCGATCGTGCGGTCGACGCCGCGGCGTCCCCCGGCCATCAGCCCGTAGAGGTAGGCGCGGCCGATGAGCGTGAACTTCGCCCCGAGTGCCATGGATGCCACGATGTCCGCGCCGTTCATGATGCCCGTGTCGACCATGACCGTGGCATCCTTCCCCACCTCGCGGACGACCTGCGGCAGCAGGTGGAACGGGATCGGGGCCCGGTCGAGCTGGCGGCCGCCGTGGTTGGAGAGGATGATGCCGTCGACACCCAGGTCGATGAGCCGCTTGGAGTCGGCGACGTTCTGCACGCCCTTCACGACGATCTTCCCGGGCCAGAGCGAGCGGATCACCTCGAGATCCTCGTAGCTGATGGTGGGGTCCATCGCGGCGTTCAGCAGCTCGCCGACCGTCCCTCCCGTCGTGGTGAGCGAGGCGAACTCGAGCTTCGGGGTCGTGAGGAAGTCGACCCACCACCACGGTCGCGGGATCGCGTTGACGATCGTGCCGACGGTGAGCTGCGGCGGGATCGAGAATCCGTTGCGCTTGTCGCGGAGGCGTGCGCCGGCGACCGGCGTGTCGACGGTGAACATCAGCGTGTCGAAACCGGCCTCGGCGGCGCGGGTGACGAGGCCGTACGAGAGCTCGCGTTCGCGCATGACGTACAGCTGGAACCAGTTGCGCCCGTGCGGGTTCGCGGCGCGCACGTTCTCGATCGAGGTGGTGCCGAGGGTCGAGAGGGTGAAGGGGATGCCGGCGGCGCCCGCCGCGGTCGCGCCGGCGGTCTCGCCCTCGGTCTGCATGAGCCGCGTGAACCCGGTGGGCGCGATCCCGAACGGCAGTGCCGACCGGCCGCCGAGGATCTCGACCGACGTGTCGACGTGCTCGGCCGGACGGAGGATGTCGGGGTGGAACTCGATGTCCTCGAACGCCTGACGGGCGCGCGCGAGCGACAGCTCACCCTCCGCAGCACCGTCGGTGTAGTCGAAGGCGGCCTTCGGTGTGCGCCGCTTCGCGATGCGGCGGAGATCGGCGATCGTGAGAGCGCCCTCCAGGCGCCGCTTCGTGCCGTCGAGCTCGGGCTTCTTGAACTGCATGAGCTCCAGGAGCTCGGGAATCTTGGGCAGCTGACGCTGGACCATGACGCCTCCTTTGGGTGCCGGGTGATCGGTGGTGGATCAGTCGATCTGCGACGGGGCCGGCAGGCCCGCGTCGGCGTAGTAGTCGGTGATGTGGGC
>JACEFY010000056.1 GCA_016807485.1 Stenotrophomonas maltophilia
GATCGGCGGGCCGCGACCCCGTGGAGCTCACCCGCATCGTCGTGACGAAGTTCCACCCGCCCGAGCTCATCACCCGGCTCCACGAGCTCGGTGTGCGGGATGTGGGTGAGAGCCGCCAGCAGGAGCTGTCGCTCAAGCGCGAGGGCCTCGGCGTCATCGAGGGTCTCCGCTGGCACTTCGTCGGTCAGATTCAGACGAAGAAGGCGCGGGCGGTCCGGGCGGCATCCGACTGCGTGCACTCCGTCGACCGCGATCGTGTCGCCGACGCCCTGCACGCCGCCGACCCCGACAACGACCCGCTCGACGTGTTCCTGCAGGTGAACCTCACCGACGATGCCGGGCGCGGGGGAGTCCCGCCCGCGGGCGTCGAGGCGCTGGCGGCGCACGTCGCCGCCGCGTGCCCGTCGCTCCGGGTGCGCGGCGTCATGGCCGTCGCGCCGCTCGGCGAAGACCCCGCACAGGCGTTCGCCCGGCTGGCCGGCGCGGGGGACTCGGTGCGGCGCGTCGTGCCCGACGCCACCTGGATGTCGGCCGGGATGTCCGGAGATTTCGCCGAAGCCATCGCCGCCGGCGCGACACACCTGCGGATCGGCACGGCAATCACGGGTCCGCGGCCTGTCCGCGATTAGCCTCAGAACAGACGAGCAAACGGAGGATGCTGATGTCGAACCCGCTCAAGAAGACCATGGTGTACCTGGGCCTCGCCGACGAGGAAGAAGCCTACGAGGAGGCCGTGGCGGAAGCGCCCGCGCGCCGCGAGCGCTCCGTCGAGAAGGCCGCTCCGGTGACCCCTCTGCATCGCCCGACCGTCGTGCGTCAGCCGACGTCCGGCACGGTCAGCGAGATCCTCACGGTGCACCCCAAGCAGTACCGCGACGCGCAGATCATCGCCGAGAACTTCCGCGACGGCATCCCCGTGATCATCAACCTGTCGCAGATGAGCGACGCCGATGCGCGCCGCCTCATCGACTTCGCCAGCGGCCTCTCGCTCGGGCTCTACGGCCGCATCGAGCGGGTGACGAGCAAGGTCTTCCTGCTGTCGCCCGAGAACGTCGCCGTCTCCGGTGACGGCACGCTCGCGCAGGCCGATCCCGAGACCGCCGCCTTCACCGCGTAGTGGAGATCGTGCGGCTGGCGGCCACGGTCGCCGACGTCCTTCTCCTGCTCTACATCCTGCTGCTGCTCGCGCGGCTGATCCTCGAGTACATCCCGATGTTCAGCCGTGAATGGCGGCCGCGCGGAATCGGGCTCGTGCTGGCCGAAGCGGTGTTCACCGTCACCGACCCTCCGTTGCGGTTCTTCCGACGGCTCCTCCCGCCGCTGCGGATCGGACCGATCGCGCTCGACCTGGGCTTTCCCGTCACGATGCTCACGTGCTTCGTGCTGCTGACCATCGTCCGGGTCATCGAGCGGCTGTGACGCCCGTCTCGCGTCGGGCCGACGGCGCGAGCTATGCTGAAGGCCGTACGGCGTTGAGTCTGTACGGCACGCTGTAGGAGACGCCGCCAGGACTCGGCCCGCGTCGTGAGCTCCGAAAGAGGAAACACCATGGCTTTGACACCCGAAGACGTCGTCACCAAGCAGTTCCAGCACGTCCGCTTCAAGGAGGGCTTCGACCCCGACGAGGTCGACGACTTCCTCGACGAGATCGTGGTCGAGTGGCGCAAGACGATCGCCGAGAACGAGGAACTCAAGGCCAAGCTCGCCGCGTACGAGTCCGGCGAGACGCCGGCCGCCGCAGCGCCTGCTCCCGTCGACGAGGTCGTCGTCGAAGAAGAGCCCACGCCCGAGCCCGAGCCCGAGATCGTCGCCGAGGTCCCCGCACCCGCTCCGGCCGCTGAGCCGGCTCCGGTCGCCGCGGCCGCCGGTGGCGGTGCCGCCGCATCGGCCGGCATCATCGAGCTCGCACAGCGTCTGCACGACGAGCACGTCGCCGAGGGCATCGCCCAGCGCGACAAGCTCATCTCGGAGGCCGAGGCGCAGGCGCACGCCATCATCGCCGATGCCGAGGCCAAGGGCCGCGACGAGCGTGCCCGCCTCGACGCCGAGCGCTCCACGCTCGAGTCGCGCATCAGCGAACTGCGTCAGTTCGAGAGCGACTACCGCAACCAGCTCCGCGGCTTCATCGAAGAGAAGCTCCGTGACCTCGACGTCACGGGTGCGACCTCGACGGCCGGCCGCTGAAGGCGTTGACCGACAGAACACCTCTGCGCGCGGCGGCGGCCGGCACCCTCACGGCGATCTTCGCCGTCGTGGTGCTGGCCGCCGACCAGTTCACCAAGTACCTCGCGCTCGGAAACCTGCCCTATCAGGAACGCGTGCCCGTCCTCGGCGACGCGTTGCAGCTGTACCTCACCCGCAACCCCGGCGCCGCCTTCTCGCTCGGCGAGGAGGTCACCTGGGTCTTCACGATCGTCCTGGCGATCGCCGCCGGGCTCATCGTCTTCCTCGCGGTGACCCGGGTGCGCTCGCGCTGGTGGGCGGTCGTCCTCGGACTCCTCCTCGGCGGTGTCCTGGGCAACCTCACCGACCGGCTTCTGCGTGAGCCGGGCTTCGCGATCGGCCACGTCGTCGACTTCATCTACACGCCGTGGATGATGCCCGCGATCTACAACGTCGCCGACATGTTCATCGTCACGATGATGGTCGCCGTCGCGGCGCTGGTCCTCGTCGGCCTCCACCTCGACGGGACGCGTGAGCGCCGCGAGCCGAAGCCGGATGCCGAGGTCGCCGCGGTCGGCGAGTCCCGGGTCGCGGCGGACGACTGACGTGGAGTCGCGGACCCTTCCGGTGCCCGACGGCCTCGACGGCACGCGCGTCGACGCGGCGCTGGCGAAGATGCTCGGATTCTCCCGCACCTTCGCCGCCGAGGTCATCGAGGCCGGCGGCGTGCAGCTGGACGGCCGCACGCTCGGCAAGTCGGATCGACTCCGGGGCGGCAGCTGGCTCGAGGTCGCGTGGGAAGACCGGCGGGCACCGGAGATCGTCCCCATCGCGGTCGACGACCTCGGCATCGTCTACGACGACGATGACATCGTCGTCGTCGACAAGCCGGCCGGTGTCGCCGCGCACCCGTCCGTCGGATGGGAGGGCCCGACGGTGCTCGGTGCCCTCGCGGCCGCGGGGTTCCGCATCGCCACGACCGGCGCGGCGGAGCGGCAGGGCGTGGTCCACCGCCTCGATGTCGGCACGAGCGGGCTCATGGTGGTCGCCAAGACCGAGAACGCCTACACGGCGCTCAAGAGAGCGTTCAAAGAGCGCGACGTCGACAAGATCTACCACGCCGTCGTGCAGGGACATCCCGACCCCCTCGCCGGCACGATCGATGCGCCGATCGGGCGGCATCCGTCGCACTCCTGGAAGTTCGCGGTCACGCCGACCGGGAAAGACTCGATCACGCACTACGAGACGCTCGAGGCGTTTCCGCGCGCGGCGCTGATCGAGGTGCACCTGGAGACGGGGCGGACGCACCAGATCCGCGTGCACATGGCGGCGCACCGGCATCCGTGCGTCGGCGACCCGCTGTACGGCAGTGACCCGACCCTGTCGGCCCACCTCGGGCTCACGCGGCAGTGGCTGCACGCGCACGAGCTGTCGTTCACGCATCCGTCGACGGGAGAGTGGGTCACGTTCTCGTCCGCATATCCCGCCGACCTCGCGCGCGCCCTCGAGATCCTGCGCGGCGACTGACCGTCCGGCACCCGGCACATGCCGGTGCGGGCACATCGGTGTGCCTAGGCTGAGGGAGTGAACCCGCTCGCCGAACGCCCCTGGTTGTCCTCCTACGCCGACGGCGTTCCGGCCGAGATCGAGCCCGTCAGCCAGACCCTCGTCGACATGCTCGACGACGCCGTCGCACGCCACGGGGCGCGGCCCGCGCTGGAGTTCTTCGGCGCGGTGACGACCTATCGCGAGCTGGGCGATCAGGTGGCCCGTGCCGCCGAGGGGCTCCGTCGACGGGGAGTGCGGGCGGGCGACCGAGTCGCGCTCATCCTCCCGAACTGCCCGCAGCACGTCGTCGCGTTCTATGCCGCGCAGCGCCTCGGGGCGATCGTCGTCGAGCACAACCCGCGGTACACGGCGCCCGAACTGCGGCACCTGTTCGAAGTGCATCACGCGAGCGTCGCGATCGTGTGGGATGCCGTCGCCGACACGATCGCCGAGTTCCCCTCCGACATCCGCCCCCGCCACATCGTGGCGGTCACCCTGCCCGACGCGATGCCGTGGCGGATGCGCGCGATGCTGCGGCTGCCGGTGCGGAAGGCCCGTGAGTCGCGGGCGGCCCTCACCCGGCGGCCGACCGCGAAGGGCGTGGTCTCGTGGTCGGATGTCGCCGGAGCGCGGCGCGTGTCGCGCAAGGTCCCGCGGCCCGCCCTCGACGACGTCGCGGTGCTGCAGTTCACGAGCGGCACGACGGGCCGTCCGAAGGCCGCCGTTCTCACGCACGCCAACCTGCGCGCCAATGCGGCGCAGTCGGTCGCCTGGGTGCCGGGGCTCGTCGCCGGCGGCGAGGTGTTCTACGCCGTGCTGCCTCTCTTCCACGCGTACGGGCTGACGCTGTGCCTCACGACCGCGATCTCCATCGGTGCGCGCATCGTGCTGTTCCCGACGTTCGAGGTCGGGATGACGATGGATGCCATCCGGCGCACCCCGCCGACCTTCCTCCCCGCCGTGCCGCCGATCTACGACGCGCTGGCGCGGGCGACCGCGCGCGCGGGGCTGGATCTGTCGTCGCTGCGCAACGCGATCTCCGGCGCGATGGCGCTCCCGGCGGCGACCGTCGCCCGGTGGGAGAAGGCGACCGGTGGCATTCTCGTCGAGGGCTACGGCATGACCGAGTCGTCACCGATCAGCATCGGCAACCCGATGGGGCCGCTGCGGCGGACGGGCACCGTCGGCGTGCCGTTCCCGAGCACCGACATCCGCGTCGTCGACCCCGACGATCCGACCGTCGACCGGGCGACCGGTGAGCCCGGCGAGCTGCTGGTGCGCGGACCCCAGGTGTTCCAGGGGTATTGGAAGCAGCCCGATGAGACCGCCCGCACGCTCCTCGAGGGGGGATGGCTGCGCACGGGCGACATCGTCACGGCCGATTCCGACGGATTCGTCACGGTCGTCGACCGGATCAAGGAGCTCATCATCACGGGCGGCTTCAACATCAGCCCGAGCGAGGTCGAGAACGCCCTGCTGCTCAACCCCGACCTCGTCGATGCGGCGGTGGTCGGCATCCCGCGGGCCGACGGCGGCGAGGTCGTGACGGCGGCGGTCGTGGTCCGCGAGGGGGCGGCGTTCGACGCCGAGGCGATCCGCGACGGTGTCCGCGGTCATCTGGCGGCCTACAAGGTGCCGCGCGCGATCGTCGCGTTCGACGAGCTGCCGCGCTCGCTCGTCGGCAAGGTCATCCGTCGAGAGGTGCGTGAGGAGCTGGTTCGTCGCCGTCAGAGCTGACCTCAGCGACCGCCCGCGAAGACGGCCGGGTCGTCCTCGGCGAGGGCCAGGGCGATCTTGCGCACGTGGAACTGCTCGACGTCGACCAGTTCGCCGAGCCCGTACCAGCCGACCTCGGTGAGTTCGCCGTCGGCGGGGTGCGGCGTTCCCGACACCCAGTCGCAGCGGAACACCAGGTCGAGATAGTCGGCCTGATCGCCGTTCGCGTAGGTGATGCGGGGGATCTGCTGCACGATCGCGAGGCGCGTCGCGCGCACGACGACGCCGGCTTCTTCGAGGCACTCGCGCACGGCCGCGTCGGCCGGCTCCTCGCCGGGATCGACGATGCCCGACACGCACTGCCACGCGCCGTTGTCTGCCCGCTTGCCGAGGAGCACCTTCTCGTCTTTGAAGACGACCGCGGTGACCCCGACGAGGGGGAGCGGGGCGTGTCCGATCTTCTCGCGCAGCGCCAGGATGAACTCGGGAGTCGCCATGCATCCAGCCTAGGTGTCGGACCCCTCGACGTAGACTCGACGGGTGGCATCCGACTCCTTCGTTCACCTGCACGTCCACAGCGAATACTCGATGCTCGACGGGGCGGCGCGCATCACGCCGATGGTCGCCGAAGCGGTGCGATTGGGGATGCCGGCGATCGCCGTCACCGACCACGGCAACACGTTCGCCGCGTTCGAGTTCTACCGGGCGGCCACATCCGCGGGCATCAAGCCGATCATCGGCATCGAGGCGTACGTGACCCCGGGCACGCACCGCTCCGACAAGTCGCGCGTGCGCTGGGGGACCGCCGAGCAGAGCCGTGACGACGTCTCCGGTTCGGGCGCGTACACCCACATGACCCTCCTGTCGGAGACCACCGAGGGCATGCACAACCTCTTCCGACTGTCGTCGCTGTCGAGCATGGAGGGGTACTACTTCAAGCCCCGGATGGATCGCGAGCTGCTGCAGAACTACAGCAAGGGCCTCATCGCGACGACCGGCTGCCCGTCGGGCGAGATCCAGACCCGGCTGCGGCTCGGCCAGTACGACGCGGCGCGCGCCGCGGCGGCGGAGTTCCAGGACATCTTCGGCAAGGAGAACTATTTCGCCGAGATCATGGACCACGGGCTCGAGATCGAGCGGCGCGTCACGGGAGACCTCCTGAAGATCGCGAAGGATCTCTCGATCCCGCTCGTCGGCACGAACGACCTGCACTACACGCATCAGCACGATTCGACCTCGCACGCGGCGCTCCTGTGCGTGCAGTCCGGGTCGACACTCGACGACCCGAACCGCTTCAAGTTCGACGGAGACGGCTACTACGTCAAGAGCGCCGCGGAGATGCGCCAGGTGTTCCGCGACAACCCGGAAGCCTGCGACAACACGCTGCTGATCGCGGAGCGCTGCAACGTCGAGTTCGACACGAGCGCCAACTACATGCCCCGCTATCCCGTCCCGGAGGGCGAGACCGAGGACAGCTGGTTCGTCAAGGAGATCGATGCGGGCCTCGCCTACCGCTACCCGGGGGGTGTCCCGCCGGAGGTCCGTGCGCGCGCCGACTACGAGGTCGGCGTCATCGTGCAGATGCGCTTCCCCGGCTACTTCCTCGTCGTCGCCGACTTCATCAACTGGGCCAAGGACCACGGCATCCGGGTCGGTCCCGGCCGCGGGTCGGGTGCCGGGTCGATGGTGGCGTACGCCATGCGCATCACCGACCTCGATCCGCTGCAGCACGGCCTGCTCTTCGAGCGCTTCCTCAACCCCGAGCGCGTGTCCATGCCCGACTTCGACGTCGACTTCGACGATCGGCGCCGCGGCGAGGTCATCCAGTACGTCACCGAGAAGTACGGCGACGAGCGGGTCGCCCAGATCGTCACGTACGGCACGATCAAGGCCAAGCAGGCGCTGAAGGATGCGGGCCGCGTGCTCGGGTTCCCCTTCAGCATGGGCGAGAAGCTCACGAAGGCCATGCCCCCCGCCGTGATGGGCAAGGACGTGCCGCTGGACGGCATGTTCGATCCCACGCACAAGCGGTACAAGGAGGCATCCGAGTTCCGTGCGGTGATCGAGAGCGACCCGGAGGCGAAGACCGTCTTCGACACGGCGCTGGGCCTCGAGAACCTCAAGCGCCAGTGGGGTGTGCACGCGGCCGGCGTCATCATGTCGTCGGAGCCGCTCATCGACATCATCCCCATCATGAAGCGCGAGCAGGACGGCCAGATCGTCACGCAGTTCGACTACCCGTCGTGCGAGTCGCTCGGCCTCATCAAGATGGACTTCCTGGGGCTGCGCAACCTCACGATCATCTCCGACGCCCTGGAGAACATCGCCGCCAACCGCGGGCAGACCCTCGTGCTCGAAGAGCTGACCCTCGACGACGCGCCCTCGTACGAACTGCTCTCGCGCGGGGACACGCTGGGTGTCTTCCAGCTCGACGGCGGGCCCATGCGCTCGCTCCTGCGTCTGATGAAGCCCGACAACTTCGAGGACATCTCGGCGGTGCTCGCGCTCTACCGCCCCGGCCCCATGGGCGTCGACTCGCACACGAACTACGCGCTGCGCAAGAACGGGCTTCAGCCGATCACGCCGATCCATCCCGAGCTCGAAGAGCCGCTCCGCGAGATCCTGGGGGGGACGTACGGCCTCATCGTCTACCAGGAGCAGGTGATGCAGGCCGCACAGAAGCTCGCCGGCTTCTCGCTCGGCCAGGCAGACATCATGCGCAAGGCGATGGGCAAGAAAGACCGCGCCGTGCTCGAGAAGCAGCAGGTGGTCTTCTTCGAGGGCATGTCGGCGAACGGGTTCTCGCTCGACGCGCAGAAGGCGCTCTGGAACGTCCTCGAGTCCTTCGCCGACTATGCCTTCAACAAGGCGCACACCGCCGCCTACGGGCTCATCTCCTACTGGACGGCCTACCTCAAGGCGCACTACCCGGCCGAGTACATGGCGGCGCTGCTCACGAGCGTCGGCGACGCGAAGGACAAGCTCGCCGTCTACCTCAACGAATGCCGCCGCATGGGCATCCGGGTGCTCCCGCCCGACGTGGGGGAGTCGATCCGCTACTTCGCCGCCGTCGGCGAGGACATCCGCTTCGGCCTCGGGGCCATCCGCAATGTCGGCTCCAACGTCGTCGACGGCATCGTCGCGGCGCGCGCCGACGACAGCTTCGTCAGCTTCCACGACTTCCTGACGAAGGTGCCAGCCCACGTCGCCAACAAGCGCACGATCGAGTCGCTCATCAAGGCGGGCGCGTTCGACTCGCTCGGATCGACCCGCCGGGCGCTCATGGAGATCCACGAGGATGCCACCGAGGCGGCCGTGGATGCCAAGCGCAAGGCCGCGACGGGCGCGATCGGATTCGACTTCGACAGCCTGTACGACGAGGCCGAGGAGATCATGCCGGCCAAGGTGCCGGAGCGGCCGGAGTGGACCAAGAAGGACAAACTCGCCTTCGAGCGCGAGATGCTCGGCTTGTACGTCTCGGATCACCCGCTGGCGGGGCTCGAGATCCCGTTGGCCAAGCACGCGTCGACCTCGATCCACGACCTCCTCGCCTCCGAAGACGTCGACGACGGCGATCAGGTCACCGTCGCCGGTCTCGTCACGAGCGTGCAGCACCGCGTGGCGAAGCAGAGCGGCAACCCGTACGGCATGATCACCGTCGAGGACTTCGACGGTGAGGTCACCGTGATGTTCATGGGCAAGACCTACACCGAGTTCCAGTCGATGCTCGTGGCCGACGCCATCCTCGTCGTGCGCGGGCGCGTGTCCCGCCGCGACGACGGGCTCAACCTCCACGGCCAGGTGGCCTTCTCGCCCGACCTCGGTGCCGTCGACGCGGCGGGTCCCCTCGTGCTCGTCATGCCCGAGCACCGGGCGACCCAGACGACGATCGGCCAGCTCGCCGAGGTGCTGGACCGGCACCCCGGTGAGACGGAGATCACCGTGAAGCTCCACAAGGCGGGGGTCGCGAAGGTCTTCGAGGTGCCGGCCCGGGTGGGCGTCACCGTCGATCTCTACGGCGAGCTGAAAGGCCTTCTCGGGCCGCAATGTCTCGGGTGACTCATCACCGAGCCGAGTAGGATCGCATCCGACCCCGTCCCGGAAGGATCCATCACCGTGAGTGACGAGAAGACCACCCCCGAAGAGCC
>JACEFY010000512.1 GCA_016807485.1 Stenotrophomonas maltophilia
TCCCAGAGATCATCGGGCATCTTCCTAACTTACCAAAAAGTGGGTACTGCGCTCGGGGAAGTTCGACGGCGGTACCGCGGTTACCCCGTTCGAAGGATCCGCGGACGCGGGTCGCGAAAGGAACTCATCATGACCATCGTCGTCACCGGAGCCACCGGTCACCTCGGCCGTCTGGCCATCGACCACCTGCTCACCCGAGGCATCGCCGCATCCGACATCGTCGCGGCCGGCCGCAACGTCGGCAAGCTGGCCGAGGTCGCTGAAGCGGGGGTGCGCACCGCCGTCATCGACTTCGCCGATGCCACCACGCTCGATGCGGCCTTCGCCGGTGCGGACACGCTGGTGCTCGTCTCGGGCTCGGAGGTCGGCCAGCGTGCCGCTCAGCACGCGAACGCGATCGCAGCCGCGCAGCGCGCCGGCGTCTCCCGGATCGTCTACACGAGCGCTCCCGCGGCCACGACGAGCGCGCTGATCCTCGCCCCGGAGCACAAGGCGACCGAGGAGACGCTCACGGCATCCGGGGTCCCTTTCACGATCCTGCGCAACGGCTGGTACAACGAGAACTACGAGGGGACCTTCGCTCAGGTCGCGGCGACAGGGGTGTACCTCGCGAGCACCGGCGACGGCCGCGTCGCGAGTGCCGCTCGGGCGGACTATGCCGAGGCCATCGCGGCCGTGCTCACCAGTGACGGGCACGTCGGCGCCGTGTATGAACTGTCCGGTGACACCGCGTGGGACGGCGCCGAGTTCGCCGCCGCCGCGTCGAAGGTCCTCGGTCGCGAGATCGTCTTCGAGTCCGTGACGTCGGACGAGCATGCGGCCGCGCTCGCCGCCGCCGGCCTCGACGACGCCACGATCGGATTCGTCGTCGCCCTCGACGGCAACATCCGCGATGGGCTCCTCGGTGAGACGTCCGGCGATCTCGCGCGGCTCATCGGCCACGCGACCACCCCGATCGAGTCGTACCTGCGGACGCAGGTCTGACCCGCCGCCCACCGATCGTCCGACCCTCGTAAGGTCGCCGCCGACGCGAATCGCTCGGGAGGGCCGCGGCGCGTGGGAGCTCGCGCCGCGGCTCTCGCGTCACCCTGTGACGCTGAGGCTCCAGGTGACGCCGAAGCGGTCGGTGAGCATGCCGAAGCCTGCGCTCCACGCCGATGCGGCGAGCGGCTCGACGATGACGGCCTCGATCGACAGGGCATCCCAGTAGGTCTGCAGCTCGTCGAGGCGGGCGGACCCGATCGAGAGGAACAGGGCCTGCT
>JACEFY010000513.1 GCA_016807485.1 Stenotrophomonas maltophilia
TGACGCGGCGCTACCGGGCCGACGCCGCGAGCGCCTGGTCGAGGTCGGCGATGAGGTCCTCGACGGTCTCGATGCCGATCGACAGGCGGATGAGTCCGTCGCCGATGCCGAGGCGCGCCCGCTCGTCGGCCGAGAACGACACGTGCGTCGTCGTGGCGGGGTGCAGCGCCATCGAGCGCACATCGCCGATGTTCGTCATGCGACTGAACACGCGGAGCGCGTCGAAGAAGCGCGCGGCGCCGTCGCGCCCGCCGCGGACGGTGAACGCGAACACCGACCCGGCGTGCCCGCCGAAGCGCTCCTGCGCGATCGTGAAGTACGGGCTCTCGGGCAGCCCGGCGAAATCGACGCTCTCCACGGCCGGGTGTGCGTTGAGCCACTGGGCGATCGCGGCGGCGTTCTCGAGGTGCTTCGCCATGCGCAGCGACAGGGTCTCGACGCCCTGCTGCAGGAGGAACGAGTGCACGGGCGAGAGCGCCGGCCCCAGGTCGTTGACGATTCCGAAGCGCAGGTACGCCTCGAGCGCGTGCCGGCCGTACGCCTCGACGAACGACGGCTTGCCGGTGCCGATCGGGGCGGTGAGGCCGTGGTAGGGGCGGGGGGATCCGACCCAGTCGAAGCTGCCGCCGTCGACGATGACTCCCGAGAGCGCGGCGCCGTGCCCGGTCAGGAATTTCGTCGACGAGTGCACGACGATGTCGGCGCCGTGCTCGACCGGGCGGATGACGTACGGCGTCGCCACCGTGTTGTCGACGACGAGAGGGATGCCGTGGCGCCGCGCGATCGCCGCGATCGCCGCGACGTCGACGAGGTCGTTCTTCGGATTGGGGATCGTCTCGATGAAGATCGCCTTGGTCTCGGGGCGGATGAGCCGCTCCCACTCGGCGTCGTCGCGGGGTTCGCGGACGTAGTCGACGGCGACGCCGAGCCGGCCGAACGTCCGGTCGAAGAGGATGCGGGTGCCGCTGTAGATGCTCGCCGTCGCCAGAAGGTGCTCGCCCGAGCCTGCGAGCCCCAGCAGCACGGCGGTGATCGCCGCCTGTCCCGAGCCCACCGCGATGGCCCCCGCGCCGCCCTCGAGCGACGCGATGCGGTCTTCGGCGACGAGGTGCGTGGGGTTGAGGTTGCGCGAGTACAGCTGGCCCGCGTCGGCGCCGGTGAAGCGCGCCTCGGCCTCGTCGAACGAGTCGAACCGGTACGCCGCAGACAGGTAGATGGGAGTGAGGCGGGCGCCGAAGTTGCGCTCCTCGCGCTCGCCGGC
>JACEFY010000514.1 GCA_016807485.1 Stenotrophomonas maltophilia
CGCTCGAGCTCGTCGACGGGGATGCCGCGGAGCACGGCCGATGCCCCTTGACCCGTTGCGGCCACGATGATGAGATCGCGCAGCCGCTCGAGCAGGTCGTCCACGAACCGGCGCGGATCCTGCCCGGTCTGCACGACGCGGTCGACGGCGGCGAACGCGGCGCCGGCATCGTGCCCGCCGAACGCCTCCACGACCTCGTCGAGCAGTTCGGCGTGCGTGTAGCCGAGGAGCGACACGGCGCGCTCGTAGCGGACGAGTGCGGCATCCGCACCGGCGCCCGAAGACGGGTCGGAGCCGGCGATCAGCTGGTCGAGCAGCGACAGCGTGTCGCGCGGGGAGCCGCCGCCGGCGCGGACGACGAGCGGCAGCACGCCGGCCTCGACCTGCACGCCCTCCTGGGCGCACAGCTGCTCGACGTACTCGAGCATGGCCGCCGGCGCGACGAGCCGGAACGGGTAGTGGTGCGTGCGCGAGCGGATGGTGCCGATGACCTTCTCGGGCTCGGTCGTCGCGAAGATGAACTTCACGTGGTCGGGCGGCTCTTCGACCAGCTTCAGCAGCGCGTTGAAGCCCTGCGCCGTGACCATGTGCGCCTCGTCGAGGATGAAGATCTTGAAGCGGTCGCGGGCGGGGGCGAAGATCGCGCGTTCACGCAGGTCGCGTGCATCGTCGACGCCGTTGTGCGAGGCCGCGTCGATCTCGACGACGTCGAGCGATCCGCCGCCGCCGCGGCTGAGTTCGACGCAGCTGTCGCAGGTGCCGCAGGGCACGTCGGTCGGGCCCTGCGCGCAGTTGAGGCAGCGTGCCAGGATGCGCGCCGAGGTCGTCTTGCCGCATCCGCGCGGACCGCTGAACAGATACGCGTGGCCGACCCTGTCGCCGCGGAGCGCGGTCATGAGCGGGTCGGTGACCTGCGCCTGCCCGATCATCTCGCCGAACGTCTCGGGACGGTAGCGGCGGTACAGGGCGGTGGTCACCAGGACAGCCTACGGCGTGGCACCGACACCGAGGGGGAACATCCCCCGCCCCCTGCGGCGTTGACCTGGAACGTGGAACCCTCGCCCGTCGACGTCGCCGTGATCGGTGCGGGCCAGGCCGGCCTCTCCGCCGCGTACCACCTCCGGCGGCGCGGATTCACGCCGGACGGAGGCGAGAAGTCGGACGTCGCGCTCGACGCCGAGACGGCGCCCGGTGGTGCGTGGCAGCACCGGTGGCGGTCGCTGCGGATGGCGACGGTCAACGGCATCCAC
>JACEFY010000515.1 GCA_016807485.1 Stenotrophomonas maltophilia
AGCCGTCGGGGGCAGGTCGACGGTCAGCAGCGAGAGCAGGCGCACCGAGGCGCCGGTGGATGCCGCGAGCGCGGCCGCATCCTCCATCAGCGCGTCTGCGCCGGGTCGGGTGCCCACCGCGACGGTGAGCCGCGTGACGCCGGTGTCGGCGGCGATCTTGCGAGCGCCGCGCGGCACGAGCACGACCGGGACATCCGACGAATGGAGGAGCTCGGTCGTCGTCGTGCCGAGGCGGTGCCGCCCGCGGAGCGCCCCGTCGGCGGCGCCGACCACGATGTGCGAGGCGCCCAGCTCGTCGGCGAGGCCGATGAGACCCTCGGCGAACGACTCCGCCGAGCGCACGTGGGCGTGGGCGACGACATCGGCGGGGGTCTTGTCGATCGCCGCGGCGATCCACCGCTGCGCCTGCTCGCGCAGGTGCCGGTCGTAGCCCGCATCCGGCGGCGTGATGACGCTGCGGCTGTCGGAGGGGAGGATGATGGCGACGTCGAGCACCGATCCCGTCGAGAGGGCGAGCCGCGCGGCGAAGGCCACCGCGTCACGGCCGGCCTTGGTCGCGGTGTAGCCGACGACGATGTGTGCGGTCATGCGCGGTTCTCCTCGATGATCTGCTGGGCGACGAGCCGGCCCATGCGGATGGCGCCGTCGACGTGCTGGTACCCGGCACCGGCGAGGTCGCTGCACGCGAAGCGGATGGGTCCGACGGGCGTGCGCAGCTCGGAGCCGTACCGGTGGAGGCCGCCGAGGTCGAAGCTCGCGGCATACGCTCCTCGCGTCCACTCCTCCGAACCCCAGTCGCTCTCGTAGTACACGATCGGGTTCTTCGCCTCGGGACCGTAGTAGTGCGACAGCGACTCGAGGATCCGCTCCTTGCGGTCCTCGGCGCTCAGGAGAAAGACGTCGTCGGCGTGCTGGTCGGAGACGAAGCCGACGAGGGTGCCGCGCTCGTCGCCGTGGTTGGTGTTGTCGTAGGCCTCGTGCGACAGCTCGTACGGGCTGAACGCGGTGCCGGACAGGCCCTGCTCGCGCCAGAACGGGCGGTCGTAGACCGCGTGCACCTTGATGACGAAGCCCATCGACAGGTGCTGGTGCATCTGATGCTGCAGGCGCGGCAGCGGCGGGACGAAGGAGATGCGGGGGTAGAGCACGGGGGCCAGGGCCAGCACCGCCTGGCGAGCGTGCACGGTGACCCCCTCGGCCGTCGCGATGACACCGGCATCCGACCATTCGAGGGTCCGCACCG
>JACEFY010000516.1 GCA_016807485.1 Stenotrophomonas maltophilia
ACGCCCCCCTCGCGAGCCGCTACCTCGAGCGCTTCGCTGACCACGCCCTCTCCGTCGCGAAGAAGGTCGCCTACCTCGCGACCGGCGAATGGACGCCCGACACCGAGACCATCGCGGTCATCGCCGCGGCCGATGTGGCCGCCACGGTCGGCAAGACCGGCAACTGACCACGCCCACGCAGAAGAAGGGGGATGCCGACCGGCATCCCCCTTCTTCTGCGTTCTGGCGTTACTTTTTGCCCTGGCTCGCGACCGCAGCCGCGCCGGCGGCGGCGGCCTCGGGGTCGAGGTAGGCGCCCGGCTCGATCGGCATGAAGTCTTCGCCGAGGCGGTAGACGAGCGGGATGCCGGTCGGGATGTTGAGCTCGGAGATGTCGGCGTCGCTGATGCCGTCGAGGTGCTTCACGAGGCCACGCAGCGAATTGCCGTGCGCCGTGACGAGCACCGTCTTGCCGGCGCGGAGGTCGGGGATGATCTCCGACTCCCAGTAGGGCAGCATCCGGTCGATGACGATCTTCAGCGACTCGGTGCGGGGCACCTCGCCGTCGATCCCGGCGTAGCGCGGGTCGCCCGACTGGCTGTACTCGGAATCGTCCGCCAGCTCGGGCGGCGGCACATCGAACGAACGGCGCCACAGCATGAACTGCTCGTTGCCGAACTCCTCGAGGGTCTCGGCCTTGTCCTTGCCCTGGAGCGCGCCGTAGTGGCGCTCGTTGAGACGCCAGCTGCGCTTCACCGGGATCCAGAGGCGATCGGCGGTGTCGAGGGCGATGTTGGCGGTCTGGATGGCGCGGGAGAGCAGCGATGTGTGCAGCACATCGGGCAGGAGTCCGGCCTCCTTCAGCAGCTCGCCGCCGCGGGCGGCCTCAGCCTCGCCCTGCTCGGTGAGGCGGACATCCACCCATCCGGTGAACTGGTTGGTCTTGTTCCACTCGCTCTGGCCGTGCCGGAGGAGGATGAGCGTGTACGGAGCGGTCATGATCGTCATCCTACCCACCGCGGCGCTGGCATCATGAGGGGATGACGCCGGAGAAACCCGCCGGTTCCCGGACCACGGGCAAGATCACACGGGGCACGACGAACACCAACCGGCTGCGCCGCGTCGACCGGTGGATCGCCCGGCATCCGGTGCTCCGCAGAGCCGACGACCCGCTGGTCGTCGACCTCGGCTACGGCGCGAGCGGCGTGACCGCGTTCGAGCTGGAGGCGCGGCTGCATCCCGCCCGCGCGGACGTCGAGGTCGT
>JACEFY010000057.1 GCA_016807485.1 Stenotrophomonas maltophilia
CGACGAGCTCGTCACGAGCGACGACTGGTGGTTCACGCAGGATCGCCTGACCCTGATCGTGCCGGATGCCGTGACAGCCGGCACGCACGACGTCGCCGTCGAGTTCGCCCTCACCATCCCCTACCTGCAGGTCGGGCCGGACGGGCCTCTGACTCTCCCGTTCCGTGAGGAACGCACGCTGCTCCGAGATGCACCGCACGAGCCGGCCGCCGTCATCACCGAGCACGCCCCTGTGTCCCCGGGCGTGCCTCTGCCGGACGGCTGGGAGCTCAGCGCGAGCGCGTTCAACTGGACGCCCGAGTTCCTCACCTCCGACCGGGCGGCCGACGAGATCGCCGTGGACATCGTCCGCGCCGGCCTCGCACGCGAGATCGAAGCCGAACCCGGGCAGCTGTGGCGCTCGTTCCCGGGGCGCAGTCGCGCCGAAGCGGCCGAATTCGGCGATCGCCTCGCGGCCGCCGGCGGCCGCGTGAGCATCCTCGGGGCGAGTATCGACGACTGGTCGCCGACTGGCGACCGCCGCAGCGACGACGAACGGTTCGCGTTCCTCCTCCCCCAGATCGAGATCGCGCACCAGCTCGGCGCCCGGGGCGTGCGCCTGCCCATCGGACAAGCCGGGCGCCCGCTGCTCGAACGCCTGCTGCCGATCCTCCACGAGACGGGACTGACGCTCTTCGAAGAGATTCAGGGGCCGCAGACCCCCGGCTCCCCCCAGGCGGGGACGGCGATCGACCAGATCGTGTACATCGACGACCCGCATGTGCGCCTGCTCGTGGACATCTCGATGTTCATGCCCGCCGCGCCCGAGAGCTACCTCGCGCGCCTGGCGGCCGGCGGCGTGCCGTCCGCCCTGATCGACACCGTGCGCCACGAGTGGCGGGACGCTGCGACCGCGGGCGCCATCGCAGGGCTCCTGCGCTCCGGTGGGGTGCCGGCATCCGTCCACACCCTCTACATGGACATGCTGGTGCGCTTCGGGCGCTCCGACGCCGCCGTGATCGCCGACGTGCTGCCGTGGGTGGGCGCGTTCCACCTGAAGTTCTGGGACCTCGACGACGCCGACGGGCGCGTGAGCGCGCCGATCCGCGATCTCGGTGCGCTGCTGCGGCAGACCGACTTCGCGGGCACGCTGTGCAGCGAATGGGGCGGCCATGAGTGGCTCGACGGCGACCCGACGACCATCACCCGCGACCACCTCGCGCTCGCCCGCCGCGCGCTGAACGGAGAGAACGCATGACGGACATCCTGAACGTCCTGATCCTTTCGGGACACATGACCATCGAGCACGACAACGAGCACCGCAGCTTCCGCCTGCACAACCAGTGGATCACGACGCTGCTGGAGGACACCGGTCGGTTCCGGGTGCGCGTCGTGGAAGACCCGCGGGGCCTCGGCGCCGAGATCATCGACAAGTACGACGTCCTGATCGTCGTCTTCGAGGGGCGCGACGGCTTCTTCGAGAAGGCCGTCGGCTTCGGGGCCGAGACGGATGCCGCGATCCTGCGCTTCGTCCACGACGACGGCAAGGGCATCGTGTGGTTCCATGGGTCGGCCGCGCAGGAGGACCGCTGGGGCTACCCGGAGGAATACAACATCATGCGCGGGGCGAAGCTCAGCGCGTACGAGACCGGCCTGCGCCCGCGCCCCTGGGGAGAGGCGCTTCTGAAGACGACCGAGCCGCGGCATCCGATCACCGAGGGCATCAACGCGACGTGGACGGTGACCGGCGACGACATCCTCACCGGCGTCGACCTGTACGAGGGCGCCCAGGTGCTGCTCACGACGTTCGACGACATCGAGGCATACGAGAACGCCCCCGTATGGCCGATGTCGCACTACCCGGTCGTCATTCCCGAGGGCGGCATCGCCGAGCTGAACGGCATGAACACCGACCAGCCCATCGCGTGGATCAACGAGTACGGCGCGGGCCGGTCGTTCACGATCACGATCGGGCACGACATCGACACCTTCCGGCGCATCGAGTTCATCCGGATGTTCCCGCGCGGCGTGGAGTGGGCGGCCACGGGCTCGGTGTCGCTCACCGGCCCGAACCGCCGCGGCGAGCGCCGCTTCCTCCCATGGCCGTACTACAACAAGGAGTGCTGAGCCCCATCAGCGCGGCTGAAGACCCGCCGCGCGGTAGACATCGTCCACGACACGCATCGTGCCGACCCCGAGTGCGGCATCCAATTCGCTCGACTCCCCCGAGCGAAGCGCAGCCACCACGTGCTCGAGCTGGCGCGCGTAGCTGTTCTCGCCCTCCGTCGCCGTCTCCTCCAGAAGCACCTCGTCGCCGGCGGTGACCGTCAGCGTCGCGCCCCACTGCGGCACGATGACGCTCGTGGCCACCAGCGAGGCCGCCGATCCCTCGACCCGCAGCGACATGCTGCCCTTGTCGTCGCCGATGAACGACGAGCGGATGCTCACCGAAACGCCGCTCGGCAACTCGAGCGCGGCATCCGTCTGCATGTCGACCCGCGGATCCGCCTCGTTCCGCACCGCGGTGGCCGACACCACCGTCGGCTCACCCCACGCCGCGCGCACGAGGTCGACCGCGTAGCAGCCGACGTCCATGAACGAACCGCCGCCGAGGTCGGCGTCGAGCCGGATGTTGCCGGGCTGCACGACGAAGTGGGGGATGCTGTAGTCGAACTCGACGCGCTGCATCTCGCCGAGCACGCCGGAGGCGAGCACCTCGAGCAGGCGGCGCGTGAAGCCGTGCCGCCGGTAGTGGAACCCGACGAAGGCACGCCGGCCGGCAGCATCCGCCGCATCGACGATCTGCGCGGCGGTCGTGGCGTTCGACGACAGCGGCTTCTCGCACAGCACATGCTTGCCGGCCTCCAGTGCGCGCACCGCCCAGTCCGCCTGCACGGTCGACGGGAGCGGGATGTAGACGAGGTCGACGTCGGGGTTCGCGAGCACCGCGGCGTAGTCACCGGATGCGGGCACCCCGAGCCGGTCGGCGGCTTCACGGGCGCGCTGCGGATCCCGGGCACCGACCGCGACGACGCGCACCCCGTCCAGCTGGCGGGCCGGTTCGACGATCGCGCGCTCCGTGATGCCCGCGGCGCCGAGAACCCCGATGCCGATCGACGCAGCCATCGGCTACTTCGCCGAGAACGCGGCGTCGAACGCGGCGGCCGGCGGGGTGATCTCGTTGAGCTTCCGCACGAACGCGAGCGCTTCCGGGGCGCCGATCAGCCGGTCCATCCCGGCATCCTCCCACTCGACCGAGGTCGGCCCGTCGTAGCCGATCGCGTTGAGCGCGCGGAAGAGCGGCTCCCAGCGCACGGCGCCGTGACCGGTCGAGACGAACGTCCACCCGCGGCGCGGGTCGGCCCACGGCCGATGCGAACCGAGCACGCCGTTTCGCCCGTCGAGGTTCGTGATCGACTCCTTCACGTGCACGTGGAAGATGTGCTCGGCGAAGTCCAGGACGAACGCCACGTAGTCCAACTGCTGCCACACGAAGTGCGACGGGTCGAAGTTGAACCCGAAGCTCTTGCGATGGCCGATCGCGTCGAGGGTGTCTTTCGCCGTCCAGTAGTCGTAGGCGATCTCGGACGGGTGCACCTCGAGCGCGAAACGGACCCCGACCTCTTCGAACACGTCGAGGATCGGGTTCCACCGGTCGGCGAAGTCCCGGTATCCGCGGGCGATGAACTCGTCCGATGCCGGCGGGAACATCGCGACCGCCTTCCAGATCGACGACCCGGTGAAGCCGTTCACGGTCGTCACGCCGAGCTTCGCCGCGATGCGCGCCGTGTCCTTGAGGTCGTCGGCGGCGCGTTGCCGCACGCCCTCCGGATCGCCGTCGCCCCACACCCGGTCGGAGAGGATGTCGCGGTGCCGCTCGTCGATCGGGTCATCGCACACCGCCTGCCCGGTGAGGTGGTTCGAGATCGCGTAGACCTTCAACCCGTTGCGCTCGAGGATGTCGAGCCGCGACTGCACGTACTCCGCGTCGTCCCAGCGCGAGACGTCGAGGTGGTCACCCCAGCACGCGATCTCGAGGCCGTCGTAGCCCCACTCGCCGGCGAGCCGGGCGACCTCTTCGAACGGCAGATCGGCCCATTGGCCGGTGAACAGGGTGATCGGACGCGTCATCGCGTTCTCCTTCGGATCGGTGACTCAGACGGATGCCGCGGCGTGCGCGGCGGTGCGGACCCACGCCGACTCGTGCGCGGCGCTGCGCTCGACGGCGTCGAGCACGCGCTGCACCGCGAGCCCCTCGGCGAACGACGGGTGGGGGTCGGCGCCCTCGGCGATCGCCGTGACCAGATCGACGACCTGATGGCTGAACCCGTGCTCGTAGCCGAGCATGTGGCCGGCCGGCCACCACGCGGCGACGTACGGATGCCGCGCCTCGGTGACCAGGATCTTGGTGAAGCCCTGGCGGTCATCGGGCGCCGTGCGGTCGTAGAACTGCAGGCTGTTGAGATCTTCGAGGTCGAACGCGAGCGCACCCTTCTCGCCGGACACCTCGATCGTCAGGGCGTTCTTGCGCCCTGTGGCGAAGCGCGTCGCCTCGAACGACACCAGCGCGCCGTTGGAGAGGCGCCCAGTGAAGATGGCGACGTCGTCGACGGTGACCTCGCCATAGCCGTCGGCGGCCGTGCCCGAGAGTCCTGAACCCGACCCCTGGAGCGGGCGCTGCGTCACGATCGTGTCGATCGTCCCCGACACCGCGTCCACGCCGAGACCCGTCACGAACTGGGTCATATCGATGATGTGCGCGCCGATGTCGCCGAGCGCACCCGATCCCGCATGCTCCTTCTGCAGGCGCCACGCGAGCGGCATCGCCGGGTCCACCAGCCAGTCCTGCCGGTAGGCGGCGCGCACCTGCTGCACCTTCCCGATCACACCCTCCGCGATCAGGTCGCGCAACAGCGTCACCGCGGGCACGCGACGATAGGTGAAGCCGACCATCGAGCGCACGCCCTTCTCGGCGGCGCGGGCGGCGGCATCCGCCATCGCCTCGGCTTCTTCGACCGTGTTCGCCAGGGGCTTCTCGACGAGCACGTGCTTGCCCGCCGCGAGCGCCGCGATGGCGATCTCGGCGTGCGAATCGCCGGGCGTGACGATGTCGACGATGTCGATGTCGTCACGCGCGATCACGTCGCGCCAGTCGGTGGCGGATTCGGACCAGCCCCACTTCTCGGCGGCCGCGGCGACGGCATCCGCGTTCCGGCCGACCACCACGGTCATCTCGACTGCGTCGGGCAGGTCGAACATGCGCGGCGCCTGCCGCCACCCGACCGAGTGGGTGGCGCCCATGAATCCGTAGCCGATCATGGCCACCTTCAACGGCCGGGAAGAGGGCGTCATGCCAGCACGACCTCGCGCTCGACCGGAACACGGTTGGTCACGTAGCGGCCGGGGCCGCCGTCGGCGCCGGGCATGATCTGCATGTACAGCAGGCGCATCGTCAGCACGACCTCGACCGTGTGCTTCTCGCCGGCCTCGGGCGCACGGCCGAGGTCGATGATCACGTCGGGCCGGTCGGCGACGAACCAGAGGGTCTCGGACTGCTCGGGCAGCTCCTCGATGCGGTACTCGCGCCCGTCGAGCACGAAGCGCAGGTTCTCGGTCGGGACTGCGACGCCGTCGACGGATGCCGCGACGTCGTCGACCGACGACAGCCAGAGACTGCGGTACCAGGGAAGCTGCACCGACACGGCGAGGCCGGTCTCGGTGCGGCGGACGTCGTCGTCGGCGAAGAGGGAATTGTGAGTGGCCATGATGTGTGCTCCTTTTCAGACCGAGATCAGACCGCAGCGCGCTCGGCGACGGTGTCCTCGATGGCCGTGCGCATGAGGGTGTGCTGCTTCTTGACCAGATCGATCGGGTCGGCTTCGCCGAGGTCCTGGAAGGCGTGGCCCTCCCACTCGCTGGAGAGGTAGCCCCGGTAGCCGCCGAGGACGAACTGCTTCACGATGCGCGGGATGTCCATGGCCGGTTCTTCGCCGTCCGGGCCGATGTCGTAGAACTTCGCGTGCACGTGGAAGATCTGCGGCATGATGTCGAGCCACTCCTCCGGCGGAACCAGCCCGTGCATGTTGAAGGCCAAGCGCGTGAACGGCCCGAAGGTGAGCGGATCCACACCCTCGCCGACCAGGTAGTCCTCGAACTTCTGGTTGCGCACGTGCATCGGCGTCGGCTCGTGCCAGATCTCCTCCATGACGGGGAAGTGCTTCTCCTCCATCCCCATCTGCGCGAGCGTGGTCAGGAGCGTCGGCGACAGCGAGTGCATGGTCGACGAGAAGTCGGCGGTGAAGCCGAGACGCTCCGACTGCAGCTCGTCGTACATCTCGCGCATCTGCAGCACTTGGGGGTTGTTGGGCCCGGAGGGGGCGTGGATCTCGTAGCCGAGGTACTGGTCGTACTTCTCGGCGAGCGGGAGGAGGCTGCGCAGCAGCTCCTTGCCGTGCGAGCGGATGACGACCTTCTTGAAGCCGAGCGTGTGCGCGGTCTTCAGCTGTCGGGCGAGGAAGTCGTGTTCCTCATCCGGGGTCATGTCGCGGTCCTTGCGGCGCCCCATGTCGAGGTTGGTGCCGACGGCGCTCGCCTCCAAGCCGTACTTCTCGAGCGAGTCGAACCACAGCTTCACGAACGCGTCGTCGACATCGGGGTAGGTGCGCAGCAGTTGCGCGATGTTGAACTCGACCCCGGGACCGATGCCGTTCTCGGCGACGGCGGCGATGAGCGTCTCGGGAGTGAAGACGCCCGCCGCGAACTCGCTCGTCATCGAGTAGAGGGTCGTGCCCAGCTTGATGCCGGTGCCGGCGATTGCGTCGTTGTCGGTCATGCTCCTGCTCCTTCGGTCGTGGGCAGCCAGGCGTCGAGCTGGGCCCGCGCCTCCGCCAGGTCGGTGATCATGCGCGAGCCGGCGTTCGCCGCAGCGGAGCGCTGCACGGCCTGCTCGGCACGGATGATGTCGAAGGGCGACTCCCAGTGGTTCCAGTGCCAGCCTTCGTACTCGCTCGAGATCGCACCGTTGTAGCCGTTCTCGACCAGCAGCGTCACGAGATCCCGCACCGGCACGGACGGCTCCTCGCCGTTCGCGTCGATGCCGAAGAACTTGCCGTGCACGTGCTTGATCCACGGAACGATCGCGAGCCAGTCGTCGACGCGCGCCGGGCCGAACAGACCCGTGCCGTTGATGCCGAAGTCGATGCCCAGGTCCGGCCGACCATGACGGTGCGCGAGACCGATGAACGCGCCGAAGCGCTGGCCGTGATCGGCCTGGTCGGCCGGCGGGCCCTGCTCGTAGTAGGTGTTCCACAGGTCGACGACCTGTCCGAGTAGCTCTTCCGACGCGCCACGGCGACGATAGGCCTCGATGAGCGAGGGAGCGAAGCCCGAGACCGTCGCCCCCCAGTCCATCGTGAACCCGAGGAAGGGCGAGCCGACCTTCTCGTAGCGGTCGCGGAGGGCGAGGATGCGGGGGTGCGACGCGTATTGGTCGGCGTGCACCTCGAGCGCGAGCGTCACGCCGTGGGCTTCGGCGATGGGGGCGAGGGCCTCCATCGAGTCGGGCTCGATGGAGATCTGCACGCGCGCGATGGGGAAGCCGAGCTTCGCCGCCGCCTGGATCTGCCGAGTCATGTAGGCGATCAGTTCGTCCTGGTTCAGCAGGCGGTCGCGGTGGATGCCGATGTCGGCATTGACGGCGAGGGATGTCTGCGTGAGTCCGACCTCCGCGACGAGGTCCTTGAACCATCCGGCGTAGGCGTCGTCGATCTCGGGGAACCCCCGGAAGCTCGAGAATCCGATGATTTCCAGCCCCGGGCCGAAGCCTTCGGCGGCGGTCTTGCGGATGAGGCTCTCGAGGTCGTATTCGCGACCGTGGAAAGCGCGCGTGAAGCTGTAGAGCGTGACGCCCTGGATGGGAGCGCCGAGCCCGGAGCCCTGTCGAGCGGTCATGCCGCCACCGCCTTCATGGTCTTGGTGTTCGTCTCGTCGATGTGCAGCGTCTCGGTGTCCGAGATGATGATGTAGGGGATGTAGAGCGTGAGCCCCACGGTGACCTCGTGCTCGGCATCCGGGTCGATCGAGACGTCACCCGACAGCACGGCCGAATCGGTGGGGAACCACCAGTCCTCGGTATCGGTGCGCAACTCGTCGAACGTGGACTCGCGCCCGTTCATCTGCCAGCGCAGCGACTCAGCCGGCGCAGCGACACCGTCGATCGTCAGCGTCGCGCCGGCGATGCACGAGCCCGGAAGCGCGCGGTACCAGGGAAGCCGAACCTCGACCGCGGCTCGCGTGCCGTCGGTCGTGAGCGTTCCCTGCTCGATGATGCGATCGGGGATCACAAGAACCTCCTCGTTCTGGTCCGGCTCCATCGGCCGGACATCTTCTGTCGGAAATGTGGGGTGGCTGTCGAGCTCATGCCGCGGTGAGCTCTGCGGCGATCTGGCGGGCGCCGCGCACGGCGAGCGCAACGCTCGTCAGGGTGGGGTTGCAGGCTGTCGCGGTGGGAATGACCCCGTTGCCCGCGACGAAGAGTCCTGCGACCCCCCACACCTGGCTGTCGGCATCGCACACGCTCTCGCCGTCATCGGCGAGGCCCATGCGGGTGCTCCCCTGATAGTGCAGCGAAGCCCCGAGCGGCATCATGAAGGGCCGGTCGTCGAGGGGTTCCCCGATGGCCTTTCCGAGGCGGACGACCTCGGCCTTGGCCCGGTCGATGACCTCGTGGTCGCGCGGACTCAGGGTGTAGTGCACGATCGGTGCCGGCATCCCGTAACCGTCGACGTCGTCGTCGGAGAACTCGATGCGGTCGGATTCCTGCAGGTCTTTCGCGCAGAACAGTCCGAGACCGACGATCGATCCGGGCGCGGCCGGGTCGTCTTCAGCGAGCTTCACGGGCGACGCGTCGAGTTGCATCACCTGGCCGTGGAACGGCATCTCGTCGGTGAAGGGCACCCACGTGACGCCGCTGTACTCGCTGAGCCCGGTCGTCGCGGCACCGTCCGAACCCTCCGCGGGAATGAAGTCGCGAATGCGCACGGCGAAGACGATCTGGGCCTGGTCGTTGAGATAGCGACCGAGAGCGGGCAGACGGATGCCGGATGCCCAGAGCACCTGCGGCGTCCGCAGCGCGTCGGCCGCCACGACGACGTACCGTGCCCGCACCTCGTGGCTCTCGCCGGTGCGCCTGTCCGTCACGACGACCCCCGTCGCGCGCGCGTCTTCGACGATCACCCGGGTGACGAGGGACTCATCGAACAGGTGGAAGTTCGCGTTCGAGCGGCTCTCGTCGCCGAGCACGACGTCAGAACCCGACCACACCAGTCGTCCGTCTTCGCGACGATGCACCGCGAGCGGCATGCGCTGGACGCGTTCGTGCTCGTCACGGCCGGCGTCCTCGGCGGCAGACAGCCGCTCGCGCACCAGCGGAGCGTGGGGCGACGCGTCGAACGCGTCCGCGGTGACGCCGAGCAGCCGCTCCGCTTCGGTCAGAAGCTCGTCGAGCGCGCCCGTCTGATCGAGGAAGTCGATGCGTTCACTGTCGTTCGGTCGCGGGCACGCGCCCGTCCAGTGTGCAGCCATGCCGCCCAC
>JACEFY010000517.1 GCA_016807485.1 Stenotrophomonas maltophilia
AGTTCGCGGTGCGCCGCTGCCAGTCGCACGCGCGCGTCTGCTCCGGCACGCGCGGCGCGGGGCTCGGCGCGCGCGATCGCGTCGCGGGCGGCGGCGACCGTCCCGGGAAGCGCCGTACGCGCTCCGCGCAGGCGCTGCTGAGCCGTCCGCGCGTCGCCCAGCGCGAGGTCGATGCGATCGCGGAGGCGCGCGACCGCATCCACTGTCGCCGTCGGGCGCCGGTGCGCATGCACTTCGAGGGCGGAGAGCGCCTCTTCCCCCGCTCTCAGCTCGGTGCCGAGCCGTTCCGCGTCGGCCGGTTCGAGCTCTGACCGCACCGTCAGCGCATGGCGGAGCGCCGCGCGCGCGGCGGTGAGCTCGCCGTCGACGGCTTGGGTGGCATCCGTGATCGAGCGGTGACGTTCTTCGACGCGTCCGGATGCGGCCGCCGCCGTGCGCAGCGCGCGTTCCGCCTCGGCGAGCACGGGCAGGGCACTGCGGGTCGGGTCCGACGCCCGAGCGGCCGCCTCGTCGATCAGGCGGTCGGCTTCGGCGAGGGCGGTCGTCGCCGAAGCCGCATCGCGCTCCGCCTCGGCCCATTCGCTGCGGTCCCAGCGGTCGGCGAGCTCACCGAGGAGCGCTGCCGGATCGGCGAGCTCCGCCGACACGCGCCGGTGGCGCTCTCGCGCAGCCTCGACCTGCGAAGCCGCCGTCACGTTCGCGCGCATCCACTGCGTGTGTTCGCCGCGCGCCCGCGCGACGGTCGCGAGGGCGTCGGCCGTGCGCGCGACGATCGACCGGCAGACGCGGCGGACCTCGTCGGGATGCGTGTCGGGCTCGAGCGCGCGGAAATCCGCGAACGCGCGGTCGCGCACGTGCTGGGCGGTCATGCGCGAGCGGCGGAGTGCTGCCGGCGCCGTGCCGTCGTACATCGCTCCGGAGAGATCGACCTCGAGGTCGAGTTCTTCGACCGCATCGTCGAGGCGCACCAGCGCGACACCGGCCGACGTGCGTTCGGCTTCGGCGCGTGCGCGTGCGCGGGGGGAGCGCCGGCTGCGTCGCAGCGCCCAGATCGCGAGCGTGCTGAGCGCTGCGGCCGACCCGAAGACGACGAGCGCCGGGAGAGCCCACGCCCAGACCGCTCCGGCGATCTCGCTCATCGGTCGTCCGCGACCAGCAGTGTCCGCAGCTGCGCCGCATCGTCGACCTGGGCGGCAGCGCCCTCGCCCTCGTGCGGCCAGCTGAACCCCCACCGCACG
>JACEFY010000518.1 GCA_016807485.1 Stenotrophomonas maltophilia
TGCCGCCGTTCGCGGGCGGCTGAGCGCGCCCCCGCTCGGTGCCCTCAGAGACCGACCCACTCCGTCTCGCCGTCGTCGAGGTGCTGCCTTTTCCAGATCGGCACGGTCTCTTTGATCACGTCGACGAGCCGCGCGCACGCGGCGAAGGCCTCGGCGCGGTGCGGCGCGGCCACGCAGGCCACGAGCGCCGTGTCGCCGATCTGGAGCTCGCCCACACGGTGGGCGGCGGAGACGCGGAATCCGGTCTCGGCGGCGACGGTCGCGCAGGCCTCGCGCAGGAAGCGGTCGGCATCCGGATGGGCGCGGTAGTCGAGGCCGCGGACTCCCCGCCCCCCGTCGTGGTCGCGGACGACCCCCCGGAAGGTCACGAGGGCGCCGGCCGTCGACGTCAGCACGAACGTCTCGTACGGCGCCGCCTCGAGGACGTCGTCGCTGATCACCGCCAGCACGTCAGTCATGCGCGCCGCGCCCCGCCACCTGGGCGACGAGGTGTCCGAGGACGTCCCCCAGCACCGCCACGCCGTCGCGCACGCCCCCCATCGAACCGGGCAGGTTGACGACGACGGTCTCGCCGGCGATCCCGGCGAGACCGCGGCTGAGGCCGGCCTTCGCCGTGGTGGCGAGTCCCCGCGCGCGGATCGCCTCGGCGATGCCCGGCAGCTCTCGGTCGAGGTACCGCCGAGTCGCCTCCGGCGTGCGGTCCGAGGGACTCGGGCCGGTGCCCCCCGTCGTGATCACGACGGCGGGACCGGAGGCGAGGGCGCGCTCGAGCGCCTCACCGATCTCGGCATCCGGCGCGACGATCACCTCGTCGACCTCGTACCCCTCGCCCGCCAGCCAGTCACGGAGGAGGGGGCCGGTGGTGTCCTCCCGCGTTCCCGCGGCGGAGGAGGTGGATGCCACGACGACCACCGCGGTGCCGGGACGCATGGGCGTCGCCGCGGGCCAGCGGCCGCGCACACCGCCGCTCTTCGTCACGAGGCGGATGTCCCCCAGCACCGATCCGGGGTCGACCGCCTTCACCATGTCATGCAGGGTCAGCCCCGCGATCGCCACCGCGGTGAGGGCCTCCATCTCGACGCCCGTCTGACCCGTGGTCTTCGCGGTGGCACGGATGGCGACGGCGTCGACGCCGAGCTCGAAATCGATCGTGACCGAGCTCAACGGGATCTGGTGGCAGAGCGGGATGAGCTCGCTCGTCTTCTTCGCCGCCGAGATGCCCGCCACCCGCGCCGTG
>JACEFY010000519.1 GCA_016807485.1 Stenotrophomonas maltophilia
CCGTCCTGCCGGATGCCCTGCTGGGGTCGAACACCTCGACCCTGCCGATCGGCGTGCTCGCCGAGGGCGTGCACCGACCCGAGGATGTCATCGGCATCCACTTCTTCAGCCCGGTCGACAAGATGCCGCTCATCGAGATCATCGTGGGCGCCCGGACGGGCGACGAGGCCCTCGCGCGCGCGTTCGATCTTGCCGTGCAGCTGCGGAAGACCCCGATCGTCGTGAACGACCGGCGCGGGTTCTTCACGAGCCGGGTCTTCGGCGCGCTCGTCATGGAGGCGGCGCGGATGGTCGGCGAAGGCGTCGACCCGGTGGCGATCGAGCGGGCGGCGGGCATGGCCGGCTTCCCGGGTCAGCCGCTCGCCATGCTCGACGAGGTGTCGCTCGAACTTCCGCGGAAGATCGAGAAGGAAGCGGAGCGGCTCGCCGCGGCATTCGGCACCCCCTACGAATCGTCCCCGGCGATGCGGGTGCTCGAGACGCTCATCGACGCCGGTCGGCCCGGCAAGGCCGCCGGGGCCGGGTTCTACGACTACCCCGAAGGCGGGCACAAGCAGCTCTGGCCGGGGCTCGCCGATCTGTTCGGCGGCGATGTCGACGTGCCCCTCGCCGACATCGAAGACCGCCTGACGTTCGCGATGTCGAACGAGACGATCCGGGTGTGGGACGAGGGTGTGCTGCGCTCCGTCCCGGACGCCAACATCGGATCGATCCTCGGCATCGGGTTCCCGCCGCTGCTCGGCGGCACGCTGCAGCACGTCGATGGGTACGAGGCGGCCGACGGATCGCTCGGCGTCGCCGCATACGCGCGACGATCCCGGGAGCTGGCGGACCGGTACGGCGACCACCTCGCGCCGCCGGCCTCGCTCGTGGCGAAGGCCGCCGCCGGAGAGACCTACCGGTGACGGCCTACCCGCCGGAGCCGTGGCACCTGCGGGGCGAGTTCCTCGCCGGCGTCTTCCTCGTGCCGGCGACCGAGCTCCCCGCCGCGGTGTGGGCGGAGGTGCCGCCCGGCGCCCGGCCGGTGATTGTGGCGGGACGCGCGATCGTGGCGGTCGCCGCCGTCCGGTACACACCCGGCGGCGTGCTCGACTACGACGAGCTCCTGGTCGCGTTGCCGACCCTCCGCGGGCGGCGCCTCGCCGTGACCATCCCCCAGATCTGGGTGACCTCCCCCGTCTCGCGCGACGGCGGACGGGAGCTCTGGGGCATCCCGAAGCACCT
>JACEFY010000520.1 GCA_016807485.1 Stenotrophomonas maltophilia
ACCGCACCGGCCGTGGATGCCGCCCTCTTCGCCGAGTCGACGGATGCGATCGCCGCGTCCGTGTCGCGCGTCATCGACGGGAAGCCCGCCGCCGTGCGGGCCGCACTCGTGTGCCTCCTCGCCGAGGGCCACCTGCTCATCGAGGACGTCCCCGGTGTCGGCAAGACGATGCTCGCCCGCGCACTCGCCGCGTCGATCGACGCCACCGTGCGCCGCATCCAGTTCACGCCCGACCTCCTGCCCGGAGACGTGACCGGCGTGAGCGTCTACAACCCGGTCGACCGCGAGTTCGAGTTCAAGCCGGGCGCGATCTTCGCGCACATCGTGATCGCCGACGAGATCAACCGCTCGTCGCCGAAGACGCAGTCGGCGCTGCTGGAGGCGATGGAGGAGGGTCAGGTCACCGTCGACGGGACGAGCCACATGCTCCCCGACCCGTTCCTGGTCGTCGCGACGCAGAACCCGCTCGAGATGGAGGGCACGTACGCCCTCCCCGAGGCGCAGCGGGACCGGTTCATGATGCGGATCTCGATGGGCTACCCCGAAGCGGCCGACGAGGCGCTGATGCTGCGCCAGCGCGACGCGGTCAATCCGCTCGACGCCCTGACCGCGGTCGTCGACGCGCGGCGCGTGAGCGACCTCATCGAGTGGGCCCGGACGGTGCACGTCTCCCCCGCTGTGGAGGAGTACGCCGTCGCGCTCGCCCGCGCGACCCGGCAGCATCCCGATCTGCGACTCGGCGCGAGTCCGCGCGCGACGCTCCAGCTCGTGCGGGCGGCGAAAGTATGGGCGGCGCTCGATGCCCGCAACTTCGTCATCCCCGACGACCTGGTGACCCTCCTGCAACCCGTGTTCGCCCACCGACTGATCCCCGCCCGCGCGTCGGCCGCATCCCGCGGTCGCAGCGCCGGGGACACGGTCGCCTCGATCCTGCAGTCGATCGCCGGCTCCGTGCGCGTGCCGCTCGCCACGCGCTGAGCCCGAGACGATGACCCGCTGGCCGCTCACCGTCCGTGGCACGGGCGCGGCGTTGCTGAGCGTGCTGTGCTTCGTGCTGGCACGCGAGTTCCGTATCGCCGAACTGGTCTATGTGGGCGTGCTCCTGGCAGCGATCGTGATCGCCAGCGTGGCGACCCTGCACCTCGTGCGCCGTACCGAGACAGTGTCCCGGTCGTTTTCGCCCGACGTGGCCGCGGCGGGCAGCGAGG
>JACEFY010000058.1 GCA_016807485.1 Stenotrophomonas maltophilia
TAGGCCTCGATGAGCCGCGAGCGTTCGAGCACGGGGATCGGGGCGAGGAAGTCCTGCCACAGGTCGGGGAAGATCGCCTCGGCGCCGCCCTCGTAGAACCACTCCAGCTCGTGCCGACGCAGCGTGAAGATGCCGCGGAGCACGAGCTCGGTCACCGCCGCCGGGTGGCTCTCCGCATACGCGAGGGCGAGGGCGGACCCCCACGAGCCGCCGAACACCTGCCACTGCTCGATGCCGAGGTTCCGGCGCAGCAGTTCGATGTCGGCGACGAGATGCCACGTCGTGTTGAACCGGAGGTCGGCATCGGGCGCGCTCATGTGCGGCGTCGACTTGCCGCATCCGCGCTGGTCGAACAGCACGATGCGGTACCGCTCGGGGTCGAAGAACCGGCGCTGCCAGGGCGAGGTGCCGCCACCCGGACCGCCGTGGAGGAAGACGACCGGTTTCCCCTCGGGATTGCCGGACTGCTCCCAGTAGACCCGCTGGCCGTCGCCGGCGAGGAGGAATCCGGTCTCGTACGGCTCGATCTCGGGGTAGAGGATGTCGTCGAGGTCGGCGACCGTCACAGCGCGTTCCCCCCCACCGCGAAGGTGTCGCACGCCCCGATGCCGCCCTTGTAGCCGGTCGCGAACCAGCGCTGGCGCTGCTCGCTCGATCCGTGGGTCCAGCTCTCCGGGTTGACCTGACCGGTGGCCTGCGCCTGGATGTGGTCGTCGCCGACGGCGGCGGCGGCATCCAGCGCATCGCGGATCTCGGTCTCGGTGGGCTTCTGCAGGTAGGCGACGCCGCTCTCGTCGGTGGTGTTCGCGGCGTTGGCGACCCACGCCCCGGCGAAGCAGTCGGCCTGCAGTTCGGTGCGCACGCCGTTGCTCTCGGGCCCCGTGCCGTTGTTCGGGTGGGCGTCCATGATGCCGGCGATCTGCTGGATGTGGTGGCCGTACTCGTGCGCGAGCACATAGAGCTGGGCGAGGGGTCCGGCCTGGTCGCCGAACTGCTGCTCGAGCACGTCGAAGAAGGTGGGGTCGATGTAGACCGTCTCCTCCGGGGGGCAGTAGAACGGGCCGGTCTGGTTGGATGCCGTGCCACAGGCGCTGGGGGTCGAACCGTCGACGATGATGAGCTGCGGCGGGCGGTAGCCCTGCACCTCGCCGGCCCAGAAGCTGTTGATCGACTTCGAGCCGGCAGCGAGGCGGCAGTCGGCGCTGGCGTTCGCGTCGGAGCCCGTCTGGCAGTTCGTGATGTCTGTCCCCGACCCGGCCTCGGGCGCGCCGGCGCCGATGCCGCCCAGCAGGCTGGAGAAGTTGCCGCCGGTGAAGATGTTGAGCAGGATCACCGCGATCGCGCCGAGGCCGCCCACGCCTCCCGCGATCGCTCCGCCGCCGGGTCCGCGCCTCTTCGCGCCACTGCCTCCGACGTTGGCGTTGCTGTTGAAAGTCATGGGCTCACCGTACCGTCCCCCCAGGCTGCGCGCCCGGAATGCCCCCGCGGCGGGCCGTGGCGCGCAATAGGCTCGGAGCATGGATGCCGCCGCCACACCGTCCCCGCTCCATCGCCGGGCCACCACCGTCACCGTCACCGGTGCGGGCGGCCAGATCGGCTACGCGCTGCTGTTCCGGATCGCGTCGGGCGACATGCTCGGCGCCGACCGCCCGGTGCGCCTCCGGCTCCTCGAGATCCCGCAGGGGCTGAAAGCCGCCGAGGGCACCGCGCTCGAGCTGCAGGACTGCGCCTTCCCGTTGCTGCAGGACGTCGAGATCACCGACGACCCGCGCATCGCCTTCGACGGCGCGAACGTCGCCATGCTCGTCGGGGCGCGTCCCCGCACGGCCGGCATGGAGCGTGCCGACCTGCTCGCGGCGAACGCCGGCATCTTCGGCCCGCAGGGAGCGGCGCTCGGCGAGGTCGCCGCGGACGACGTGCGTGTCGTCGTGGTCGGCAACCCCGCCAACACGAACGCCCTGATCGCCGCGGCGGCGGCCCCCGGCATCCCCTCCGACCGCTTCGGCGCGCTCACCCGGCTCGACCACGACCGTGCCGTGGGCCAGCTCGCCGCGAAGCTCGCCGTGTCGTCGGCGGCGATCCAGGGCGTCACGATCTGGGGCAACCACTCCGCGACCCAGTTCCCCGACGTCGCGCATGCCACCGTCGACGGCCGACCGGCGCTCGACGCGCTGGCCGAGCGCGTCGTCATCGCCGACGGCGCCATGGGCACCATGCTGCAGCGTCACGATCTGCAGATCGAGACCGATTTCGCCGGGCTCGAGGGCTGCAACGAGATCCTCAACGTGACCCGCCCCGATGTGGTCGCCGACATCCACGACGCGTATTTCGCCGTCGGTGTGGATGCCGTGGAGACCAACACCTTCGGGGCGAACTGGTCGAACCTCTCCGACTACGGCATCGACGACCGCATCCACGAGCTCGCCGCGGCGGGGGCCCGCATCGCGCGGGAGCGCGCGGAGGCGGGCGAAGCGGCCGACGGGCGGATGCGGTGGGTGCTCGGTTCGATGGGACCCGGCACGAAGCTCCCGAGCCTCGGGCATACGACCTACGCGCACCTCAAGGAGACCTTCGCCCTCCAGGCCGCGGGCCTGATCGACGGCGGCGCCGACGCCTTCCTCGTCGAGACGTCGCAGGACCTCCTGCAGACCAAGGCGGCGATCAACGGCTGCAAGCAGGCGATCACGGACCGCGGCATCCGGCTGCCGATCTTCGTCGAGGTCACCGTCGAGACCACCGGCACGATGCTCATGGGCTCCGAGATCGGCGCGGCGCTCACGGCGCTCGCCCCGCTCGGTGTCGACGCGATCGGCCTCAACTGCGCGACCGGGCCGGCGGAGATGAGCGAGCACCTCCGGCACCTGTCGAAGCACTCGCCGGTGACCATCGCGTGCATGCCCAACGCGGGGCTCCCCGTGCTCACCGCCGACGGAGCGCACTACCCGCTCACCCCCGCCGAGCTCGCGACGGCGCACGAGCAGTTCGTCCGCGAGTTCGGGCTGGGCCTCGTCGGCGGATGCTGCGGCACGACCCCCGAGCACCTCGCCGCCGTCGTCGAGCGGCTCTCCGGCATCCGCTCCTCGCGGGAGGTGGAGGGGGGTCGGGAGGTCGCCACCGAGCCGGGGGTCGCCTCGCTGTATCAGCACGTGCCGTTCCGACAGGATGCCTCCTACCTCGCGATCGGGGAACGCACCAACGCCAACGGGTCGAAGGCGTTCCGCGAGGCCATGCTCGAAGGGCGGTGGGACGACTGCGTCGAGATCGCGAAAGGCCAGACCCGCGTCGGTGCGCACCTCCTCGACGTGTGCGTCGACTATGTCGGCCGCGACGGCGCCGCCGACATCCGCGAGGTCGTCTCGCGCTTCGCCTCGGCATCGACCCTGCCGCTCGTGATCGACTCGACCGAACCCGCCGTCATCCAGGCGGGGCTCGAGCTCATCGGCGGGCGTCCCGTCGTGAACTCGGTGAACTACGAGGACGGCGACGGTGCGGCATCCCGCTTCGGCCGCATCATGCCGCTCGTGAAGGAGCACGGCACGGCCGTCATCGCCCTGACGATCGACGAGCAGGGCCAGGCGCGGACGGCCGCCGACAAGCTGCGCATCGCGTCGCGCCTCGTCGACGAGCTCGTGGATGCCTGGGGCATGCGGACCTCCGACATCATCGTCGACTGCCTCACCTTCCCCATCGCGACCGGGCAGGAGGAGACCCGGCGCGACGCGATCGAGACGATCGAGGCGATCCGGGGGCTGACGGCGAAGTACCCGGGCATCAACACGACGCTCGGCGTCTCGAACGTCTCGTTCGGGCTCAACCCGGCGGCGCGGTCGGTGCTCAACTCGGTGTTCCTGCACGAAGCGACGCAGGCGGGGCTCACCTCCGGGATCATCGATGCCGCCAAGATCGTGCCGCTCGCCTCGATCCCCGACGACCGGCGGAAGGTCGCTCTCGACCTGGTCTGGGATCGCCGCGAGTACGACGCCGACGGCACGCTCACGTACGACCCCCTGGAGACCATGCTCGACCTCTTCGCGGGTGTCGACACGGCGAGCCTCCGCGATCAGCGCGCCGCCGAGCTGGCCGCGCTGCCGGTGGGCGGGCGCCTCGAGCGCCGGATCATCGACGGCGAGCTGAAGGGCCTCGAGGACGACCTCGACCTCGCGCGCGCGGGCGGCCCCGACGGGCCTCCGCTCAGCGCCCTGCAGATCATCAACGACCACCTGCTGGAGGGCATGAAGGTGGTCGGCGAGCGGTTCGGATCGGGCCAGATGCAGCTCCCGTTCGTGCTGCAGTCGGCCGAGGTCATGAAAGCGGCCGTCGCGCTCCTCGAGCCCCATATGGAGAAATCGGATGCCGCGGGCAAGGGCACCATCGTCCTGGCGACGGTGCGCGGCGACGTGCACGACATCGGCAAGAACCTCGTCGACATCATCCTGACGAACAACGGCTACACGGTGATCAACCTCGGGATCAAGCAGCCGATCGCCGACATCATCGCCGCCGCCGAAGAGCACGACGCCGACGTGATCGGCATGTCGGGGCTGCTCGTGAAGTCGACGGTCGTCATGAAGGAGAACCTGCAGGAGCTGCAGGCCCGGGGGCTCGGCACGCGCTGGCCCGTGATCCTCGGGGGCGCGGCCCTCACGCGCGCCTACGTCGAAGACGACCTCGCCGGCATCTTCGACGGTGAAGTCCGGTACGCGAAGGACGCGTTCGAGGGGCTCGCGCTCATGGAGCCGCTCGTGCGGGTCGCGCGCGGCGAGGCGGCGGATGCCGTGGGGCTGCCGGCGCTGAAGAAGCGCATCCACGCTGCCGGATCGCGCCTCACCCTCACCGAGCCCGAGGCGATGCCGACGCGCTCCGACGTCGCGGCCGACAATGCGGTGCCCGCACCGCCGTTCTGGGGCACCCGCATCGTCCGCGGCATCACGCTCGGCGACTACGCCGCGTTCCTCGACGAACGCGCCACCTTCATGGGGCAGTGGGGCCTCAAGCCGGGGCGCGGCGACGTGACCTACGACGACCTCGTCGAGACCGAGGGGCGGCCGCGCCTGCGGTACTGGCTCGACCGCATCCTCTCCGAGGGGATGCTGGATGCCTCCGTCTCCTACGGATACTTTCCGGTGGTGAGTGAGGGAGACGACGTCGTGGTGCTCCACCACGGTGACGATCCGGCGGGCGCGCTGGGCGTGCCGGGGCTCCTCGCCCCCGACGGCGGCTCGGGCGGCGCGCTCGGATCCGACCGGCTGCGGTTCCGCTTCCCGCGGCAGCGGCGCGACCGGCACCTCGACCTCGCCGACTTCGTGCGCTCGCGGGAGTCCGGGCGGATCGACGTGCTGCCGGTGCAGCTCGTGACCGCCGGCTCGGCGATCGATGCGGTGACGGCGACGCTCTTCGCCGAGAACCGCTACCGCGACTACTACGAGCTCAACGGCCTCGTCATGCAGCTCACCGAGGCGCTCGCCGAGTTCTGGCACGCCCGCATCCGCGCCGAGCTCGGCTTCGGCGCCGAAGATCCGGCAGACACGGCCGGCCTCTTCAAGCTCGAGTACCGCGGGGCGCGGTTCTCGCTCGGCTACCCCGCCTGCCCCGACATGGAGGATCGCCGCAAGGTCGTCGAGCTCCTCCGCCCCGAGCGCATGGGCGTGTTCCTCAGCGACGAGCTGCAGCTGCATCCCGAGCAGTCGACGGATGCGTTCGTCTTCCACCACCCCGAGGCGAAGTACTTCTCGGTCTGAGCCGGTCTGAGCCGCCGGCGCGCGTCGCTAGGCTGAGATCCGCGCGAAGCCGCGCGACGCGGAGACGGGAGACGCGAATGTCATCGGATGACGAGCCGGGACGCCTGCGCCGCTTCCACGACCGCTTCATCGTCGAGACGCGTGAGGTGTCCGCGACAGGGCGGACCGTTCTCTACGTCGCCGCGGTGGGTCTCATGGTCGTGGGTCTCGCCGCCTTCCTCGTCATCCTGGATGCCGTCAACGAGAGCGACGATCTCACCGCGATCGACGAACCGGTGCGGGCCTGGTTCGAAAGCATCCAGTCGCCGCCGCTGACCGTGTTCATGGCGATCGTCGCGACGGTCTTCGGACCGTTCGCCATGCCGATCGTCGTGCTCGTGACCACCGTGTGGTGGGGTCTCGCCGCGAAGCACGCCTGGCGCCCGCTGCTCCTGGCCGGCGGGATGATCGTCGGGGTCGCGACCGTGCAGATCCTCGCGCCGATCATCGGCCGCGACCGGCCCCCGATCTCCACCATGCTGCTCGAGGTCGACCACACGCCGTCGTTCCCGTCGGGGCACGTGATGGGCGCCACGGACTTCCTCCTGATCACCGCGTACCTCGTCTTCTCCCGACGACGCAACCCGGTCAGCACCGTGGTCGCGCTCATCGTCGCCGCGATCCTCGTGGTGCTCACAGCCTCGTGTCGGATCTATCTCGGTTACCACTGGGCGACCGACGTGCTCGCCTCGATCTCGCTGTCGCTCATCGTGGTGGGTGCGGTCATCGCCGTCGACACCTGGCGGACCGTCCGAGTCGCTGAACCCGACCCGCCGGGCGATCAGAGCCGGGCGAACCTCGCGCGGAAGAACGCGTAGACGCCGTACGCGATCCAGCCCGCGCCGACCACCGTGAGCAACGCCACTCCGAACGGCAGGTCGATGAGGGACTTCAGCGCGCCGTCGAGCCCGGATGACTGCTGCGGGTCGTGCGTCGCGGCCGCGACGAGGAACAGGATGCCGACGGCGGCGAGTGCGATGCCCCGAGCGATATAGCCGACGGTGCCGAGCACGCGCACGACCGTGCCGACGGTGCCCGAGGGGATGCTCAGATCGCGCTCGAACCGCTTCGTCGCACCCTTGAAGACGAGATATCCGGCGACGCCGAGCATCACGAGCCCGATCGCGACGATGGCGAGGATGCCCGCGGGTGCGCTCATGAGGTCGGCGGTGAGCGAAGTGGTGGACTGCGACGAGCTCGCGCTCGACCCCGACGCGAAGACCCCGGCGGTGACGGCGAGCACGATGTAGACCACGCCCTTGGACGCGTTCTTGACGATGTGCACCGCGCGGTCGCGCCCGGCCGCGGCGGACCGATCCAGGAACGCGCTGAGCAGATGCCAGATCCCGAGGGCGGCGAGACTGATCGCCGCGGCCCACAGCAGGAAGATGCCGCCCGGGGCCTGCGCGAGCTCACCCAGTGCCCCCGACTGGTCGGCGTGCTCGCTCGTCGAGCCGAAGGCGATCGAGATCGCGATGATGCCGATGAGGATGTGGACGATCCCGCTCGCGGCGAATCCCGCGCGAGCGAGGACGCGCACGGCAGTGCTGTTCTTGGCGGCCCGAGCCGCGCTCGTCGCCGAGTTACTCATCGCGCACAGCATAATGCGGATGACCGCCTACGATCGAGGGATGCGCGGCAGTCTGTCCGACCTGGTGGAGGGAAGCGCGCCCGCGCCGGTCCGCATCTCGCGCGTGTGGTGGGTCGTTTCCGCTCTGGTCGCGTTGCTGCTCGTGGCGCTCTTGGGGGCGGTGATCTTCTACCGCGAGGCCGACAAGCCGTTCGGGTTCGAACTGCAGTGGATGAATGAGCTCGTCGAGTCGCGCAAGCCCTACTTCACCGGGCCGGCGCTCTTCCTCGATTGGCTCGGCGGTGGCTTCGTCTCGACCTTCGTGGTGCCCCCGATCGTCATCGCCGCCCTCGTGCTGTGGCGACGCAGATGGGCGGCCCTGTACTACCTCTGCGCGACGGCGACGAGTGCCGTGCTCGTCTTCGTCGTCAAGAACCTGGTGGGCAGGCCGCGTCCGGACGAGATCCTCGTGACGCCGGACTTCGGCTCGTTCCCCTCCGGTCACAGCGCGAATGCGGCGGTCACCGCTGCGGCGCTGTGCGTCATCTTCGGTCGCACCTGGCTGTGGGTCGTGGGGAGCGTCTACACCCTCGTCATGATGCTCAGCCGTACCTACCTCGGCGCGCACTGGATCTCCGATACCGTCGGCGGATTGCTCGTCGGCGCCGGCGTCGCCGTCATCGTCTGGGCGCCGTTCGCGCATCGGCTGTACCGCGAGGGTCGGCTGCCCCATCCACCGGTGTGGGTGCGGGTCGATCATCGCGAGACCGCGCGGTCTGAGTGATCGGGGTCAGGCGACCTGCTGACCGCACATCCCGCAGACGCCGGAGTGGGGAACCTCGACGAAGCAGTCCGGGCACAGCACGGCGACTCGCTCGGGGATGGACGGCGCCGCCGCCTTGCGTGCGGCGGGCGCGGCGGCACGCGCGCGGCGCACGCGTTCGGGCGCCGACACCGGCGGCGCGAGCTTCGCCTTGGGCCGGTGCTCGGCGCAGTAGAAGCGCACGAATCCGGCCGGATTGTTCGGATGCCGGTGCTTCACGGCCCACAGGGCCTCGCGGGGGAACGGCTCGCTGTCGAGACCGCAGGTGACGCAGCGCGTCGGCTCGCCGGGGACGGCTTCGGCGGCATCCACGGGGATGTCGAACGGGAGGGCGTCGCGCCAGTCGGAGGAGTTCGTGATCTTCATGGCGGGTCCTTCCGCGCACATCCCGTCGGGTGGATGCCGCGTCTTCCAGTGTTTCACGGATGCCACCGGCGCAGGCGCCGCGAGCGGTCAGCGCACGTCGGTGAAGTGCTCCACGACGGGGAACGGATCGTAGAAGTGGTGGAGGAGTTCGCGCCAGCGCACGTACTCGGGCGACCGGCGGAATCCTTCGGTGTGCGCGTCGATCGAATCCCACTCGACGAGGAGGAGATACTCGTTCGGCGTCTCGACGCTGCGGTGGAGGAGCACCGATCGACACCCCGGCTGGGCCTCGATGAGCGGGCGGGCCGCCCCGAAGGCGCGCTCGAAGTCGGCTTCGGCGCCCGCGGGCGCGACCGGTGTCGCCCGCCGGAACGAGCGCAGCAGGGCGCGGCCGACGACGGCGAGACCGACGACGGTCGTGATCGCGCGCAGGGTGTCCCACCCGGCGGTGGACGTCAGCAGCGAATAGAGGAGGAAGCTCGCGAGGTTCTGTCCCAGCGGCGCTCCTGCCGCGTAGGAGATCGAGGTGTCGCCGCCGACGGCGAACGGCCAAAACCACAGGTTCATGATGAGGCCGAACGCGTACGACGCGGCGACGCCGTAGACGCTCAGCATGACGATCTCGGGGATGCCGCGGACCCGGAGGGGGAGGAGCCCCGCGCCGGCAGCCACCCACCCGCAGGCGAACATCTGGAACGGCAGCCACGGACCCACCCCGCCCCAGACGAGGGCGGAGACCGCGATCGACGACGCCCCGAGGAGGAGGCCGAACCGCGGTCCGTACGCGCGTCCCGCGAGGATGAGCAGAACGAAGAGGGCCTCGACCCCGCCGACCCCGGTGCTCGCGATGCGGACGGCGGCGCCGATGGCCGCGAGCACCGCCAGCAGCGCGAGGGTGT
>JACEFY010000521.1 GCA_016807485.1 Stenotrophomonas maltophilia
CGGCCGTCGTCGCTCGTTCGATCGAGCCGCGCCGCGCCGCGGCTGACACGATCGTGCGGGACTGCGGGGGTTCGAGGCCTGCGCGGTGCCAGGTCCAGCTCGGCACGGTGTGCCAGTCGGCGGGCGGGGCGAACATCGGCCGCGGCGTCGGGCCGGGCGCGCGCTCGCCGCACCACGTGAGGATCATGCGCCACGCCCCGAACGCCTGGAGCCCGGTCACCTTCTGCTCGAAGATCGCGCTCACGAGCGCGTCGAAGACGAGGTCGGTGCGACCGATGCGCAGACCGGGGTACCGGTGGTGCGCGTCTGCGACGAGGGGATGCGTGCTGCCGTCGAAGCCGCTCGGATCGTCGCGCGCGCCGCTGAGCGCCGGAAGCTGGTCGAGCGCCCACTCCGCCCCCGGGCCCCATGCCGCGGCGCGGATGCGGCCCCGCTCGACGCGGACGGCGAGCGTGGCGACGCCCGCGGGTGTGCGGGTGACCCGCCAGATGATGCCGCCCGCCTGCGTCTGCGCCGGATCGTGCGCGCCGCGCTGCTGATAGCGGATCGCGCGAGCCGCGTCGATCGGCGAGGGCGGGCGGTACTCCATCTCGAGAGGACCGCCTCCGTCGGAGCGTTCGGTCAGCGGAGGTGCCGGCATCCGCTCCCGAAGGGTCATGCCGACACCCTACGCCGGAGGCTCCGACATCCGTGCCGGCCGGGCGGGTGTCAGAACCGGTCGGGCGAGGGCGTGCCGTGCCCGAACCGGATCACGACGTCGGCGTGCCGGTCGAACCGGTAGCCGATGCCGCGGACCGTCCGGACGACGTCTTCGTAGCGGCCGAGCTTCGACCGCAGCCGGCGCACGTGCACGTCGATCGTGCGCTCGCCGGGTGCCTCGTCGCCGTCGGTGTGGCTCCAGAGCGACGAGACGAGCTCGGTGCGCTCGATCGTGCGGCCCTCGCGCAGCACCAGGTACTGCAGCAGCTCGAATTCCTTGAAGGTCAGCGCGGCGCTCTCGCCGTCGATGTGGACGCGGCGACGGGAGATGTCGATCGTGACGCCGCCCGGCACGTGGTCGTCGTCGGGCTCGTCGGCCTTCGTGCGGGCCACCGCGCTCGGCTCGTGCAGGGCGAGGCGCACGACATCGACGTCGCGACCGCCGGCGGACGCCGGGGCGAGGGCGACCGTGGCGTAGCTCTCGGCGTGCGGCGCGAGTTCGGCG
>JACEFY010000522.1 GCA_016807485.1 Stenotrophomonas maltophilia
CTGACGCCGGCGCGCGCGGCGGTGCGCACCGAATGGGAGGCGTACGAACCCGCCGAGCGGACCTTCGTGCCTGCGGCGCTTCCGTTCGACCACGACGTGGCCCCCGTCGCGGAGGAGGGTGACACCGTTCCGCTCGTCCTCGGTTCCGACGAGGGGGACCTCGACGGACCGCCCGCCGGTTCCCGCCGTCGCCCGCCGGTAGACTAGGCGCGTGCTCACGGTCGCCGTCCTCATCTCGGGTACCGGCTCCAACCTCCGGGCCCTGCTCGAAGCGGCCGACGAACCCGACTTCCCTGCGCGCGTCGTCGTGGTCGGTGCCGACCGCGAAGCCGACGGCTTCGCGCACGCCGAGGCGTTCGGCATCCCGACGTTCCTCGTGCCCTTCGAGCGCTTCGCTGATCGCGCGGCCTGGGGTGAAGAGCTCCAGCGCCAGCTCGACGTGTGGTCGCCCGACCTCGTCGTCCTGAGCGGCCTCATGCGGCTGCTGCCGGCGGGCGTCGTGGAGGCGTGGGCTCCGCGCCTCATCAACACGCATCCGGCGTATCTTCCGGAGTTCCCCGGCGCGCACGGCGTGCGCGATGCGCTCGCCGCCGGGGTCACCGAAACCGGCGCCAGCGTGATCGTCGTCGACACCGGCGTCGACACCGGTCCGATCCTCGCGCAGGAGCGCGTCGCCGTGCACCCGGACGACACCGAGCACAGCCTGCACGAGCGCATCAAGCCCGTCGAGCGGCGACTCCTCATCGACGTCGTCCGGCGCATCGGATCGGGCGAACTCGATCTCGCGCCCTTCACCACCGTCTGAACACCCCGAACACAGGAGCTCCGCATGGCCGGTCCGTCCATCGACCCCGCCCTCTACCGCCCTCGCGACGTCGTCCCCGTGCGGCGGGCGCTCATCTCGGTGAGCGACAAGACCGGCCTCCTGCCCCTCGCGCAGGCGCTCGCCGCGGCCGGAGTCGAGATCGTCTCGACCGGCGGCTCGGCGGCCATGTTGCGCGACGCGGGGCTCACCGTCGCCGACGTGTCGGACATCACCGGATTCCCCGAGTCGCTCGGCGGTCGCGTCAAGACGCTGCACCCGAGCGTGCACGCCGGGCTCCTTGCCGACCTCCGACTGGAAGACCACGAGACGCAACTCGACGAGCTCGGCATCCTCCCCTTCGAACTCGTCGTGGTGAACCTCTACCCGTTCGTCGA
>JACEFY010000523.1 GCA_016807485.1 Stenotrophomonas maltophilia
ACTCGTGGCTCGAAGCGGCACTCGAGGGGCTGACCCCGGAGCAGCGCACGCTGCTCGGAGATGCCGCCGCGCTCATGCGCGAGGTGGCCGCCCGATGACCCCCATGTTCCGCTCCTTCTCGGTCTTCAACTACCGCGTCTGGTTCATCGGCGCGCTCGTGTCGAACGTCGGCGCGTGGATGCAGGCGACCGCGCTCAGCTGGGTCGTGCTCACGCAGCTCACCGACAACGACGCGGGGGCCATGGGCATCACGATGGCCCTGCAGTTCGCGCCGCCGCTCCTCCTCGTGAGCGTCACCGGATGGGTGGCCGACCGCTTCGACCGACGCCGCCTCCTCGTGGTCACCCAGTCGTCGCTGCTGCTCCTCGGCGCCGCGATCGGTGTCCTCATCCTCACCGACGTCATGACGCTGCCGATGATGTACGCGTTCGCGCTGGGCCTCGGCCTCGTCGCCGCGTTCGACAACCCGACGCGGCAGGCGTTCGTCTCCGACCTCGTCGACCGCGAGAACGCGTCGAACGCCGTCGCGCTGAACGCGGCATCCTTCAACGGCGCACGCATGATCGGGCCGGCCGTCGCCGGCATCGTGATCGTCGCCGTCGGCACGGGATGGGTCTTCCTCATCAACGCCATCACCTTCCTGGCGATGATCGTGGCGCTGCGCCTCATCCGCGCCGACGAGCTCGTGCCGCGACTGACGACCGCGGGCGCCTCGCGCCTCGCCGACGGATTCCGCTACGTCGGCGGGCGACCCGACCTCATCGTCACCTTCGCCATGGTGTTCCTCCTCGGCGCGTTCGGCATGAACTTCCCGATCTTCGCCTCCACCATGGCGCTCGAGTTCGGGCAGGCCGCCGACGGCTACGGACTGCTCAGCTCGATCCTCGCGATCGGATCGCTCGCCGGCGCCCTGCTCGCCGCGCGGCGCGACCGCGCCCGCATCCGCCTCGTGATCGTGGGCACCGGCCTCTTCGCCGTCGCCGCCGTGATCTCGGCCGTCATGCCGAACTACTGGCTGTACGCACTGACCCTCATGTTCACCGGATTCGCCGTCGTGACCACATTGACCACGGCGAACGGCTACGTGCAGACCACGACCGATCCGGCGCTCCGCGGCCGGGTGCTCGCGCTGTACATGGCGATCCTCATGGGCGGCACGCCGCTCGGCGCGCCCATCGTCGGCT
>JACEFY010000059.1 GCA_016807485.1 Stenotrophomonas maltophilia
GAGCGGGGCGAACTGGCAGCATCTCGCCGACGGGATTCTCGTGCTGGCGACGCAGCAGGGCTCGCCGCGCTGATCCTCCTCCCCAGCGGGGCTTCATGCGGATGCGTCCACGGATCGCCCGTCGAGCCGCCCGCGCGCGGTGCGGGTCCCGCACACTCGCGTGATGACCGCACCCTCCTCCCGCGTGTCCGCCGTCGTCCGCGATGCGCTCGAGGAGGCGCTGGGTCTCGTCTTCCCGACCTGGTGTGCCGGGTGCGATCGGCCGGATGTGCCGCTCTGCGCAGACTGCCGTGGTGCGCTCGCATTCCGCGGTCACACGCGCCGCCTCGACGGGCTGGAGGTCGTGAGCGCGGTGGCCTTCGAGGGTGCTGCCGCCCGGGCGATCCGGGCATTCAAGGAGGACGGCCGCACGGGTCTCGCGCGCGCGCTCGGGCCACTGCTGGCGACCGGCGTGCACCGGTTCGGTGACGCGGAGATCGTGCCCATGCCGTCGTCGCGGGCGGCGATGCGCCGTCGCGGCTACCCGGTCGCCGAGCTCCTCGCCCGTCGCGGCGGCCTGCGCATCGCGCCGCTGCTCGTGCGCCGGGGGACCCCCGACGACCAGCGGGCGCTCGGCAGGGAGGCGCGGCTGCGCAACGTCGAGGGGACCTTCCGCGCGCGCAGAGCCGACGGCCGGACGGTCGTCCTCGTCGACGACGTGGTCACCACCGGCGCGAGTCTGCGAGAGGCCGCGCACACCCTCGAGGCGGCCGGGGCCGTCGTCCTCGGTGCGGCGACCGTCGCGACCACCTTGCGCTCAGGTGTCGCCGCGCGAATTGATCCGGGACACACGGGTGACACGGGCCATGGGGATCGATAGCGTGGAGTCGACAAGGCGAACGAGGGTCCGCCCTTGACCGGGGGACCCGGATACAAGGAGGTCAAAGATGGATACCAGCATCGTCGGCGTGGGAGTGAGCATCACAGATCGCTTCCGGACCGTGACCGAAGAGAAGTCCGCCCGCATCGAGAATCTCGCGCCCCGCGCGCAGAAGCTCGATGTGAAGGTGACCCATCGGGCCTATCACAACGGTAATCGCGAAGAAGAGACGGTCGAGCTCACGGTCACCGGCAAGGGCCCGGTCGTCCGCGCCGAAGCGACCGACGGCGACAAGTTCGCGGCACTCGACCTCGCGGTCGACAAGCTCGCCGAGCAGCTGCGTCGCGCCAAGGACAAGCGGGTGGATGCCCGCAACCACCCGCGCGGCGCGAAGCTCGACAAGGAGAGCGGCTCACTGCAGGGGATCGACGTCGAACCCGCCTCGGTCGAGTCGCTCCGCGCCGTCGCGACGGGCGAAGTGCCCGTCGTCGCCGCCGGCGAGGAGGACGAGGACTACTCGCCCGTCGTCATCCGCACGAAGAGCTTCGACGCCGAATGGATGACGGTCGAAGAGGCGGTCGACCGGATGGAACTCGTCGGCCACGACTTCTTCCTCTTCATCGATGCGCGCACCGACCACCCGAGTGTCGTGTACCGCCGCAAGGGATGGGACTACGGTGTCATCGGGCTGAGCACCGCGGCCTCGCCCGAAGCCGAGGACCTCGCCTCGTAGCATTCCGCGCGGCGCGCGGCGCGCCTCGTGATCGTCAGTCGAACATCCCGTCCAGGAGGCTGCCGATCACGAGGCCGCCGAGGATGCCGCCCATCATGTCGCCGCCGCCGGGTCCGCGCCGGCCGCCGCCTTGGCCCCAGCCGCCGTCGTTCGGACGGGACGAATCGATGTCGCGCTGTGCGAGCTGCAGGGCCTCCGAGGCGAGCTGGCCGCACCGACGCGCGTCGAGGAGGGCCTGCTCGCGGTCGTCTTCGGCGATCGGACCGCCCGCGACGGTCAGGAGATCGTGGCGGATGCGCTCGGCTTCGGCGAGACGCGTGCGCGCGTCGGCACCGATCCAGCCGCGGTGGCCCGAGATGACGCTACGCGCGACGCCGAGCTGGCGGTCGGCGTCGTCGATCGCGTGGCGCACGTGCGCCTCGGGAGGCGGGGGGTTCGCAGCGCGCTGGCGAGCCTTCGCCACCGCGGCATCCAGCGCGGCATTGGCCTCGCGCAGCGCGGTGAGCTCCAGGAACGGATCGGTGGGGGTCCCCGCCGGCGTGAGGGAGCCCAGCGCCTTCTCGAGCGCCGTGCTGGCTTCGGCCACCGCCGGCACCTGGCGGAGGTCGCGTGCGGCGATGATGTCGTCGCGCGAGTCGTCGACGATCGCGGCGAGCGTGGAAGCCGCGCGCAGCGCCTCCACCTCGTAGGCGTCCACGGCATCCAGGAGCGTCGTCGCGCGCCGCACGGCCTCGGTCGCCGTCTCCAGTGCGAGGTTCGCCTGCTCGCGCTGGCCGGATTCGCGACGGGCCGCCGAGATGTCGGCACCGTGCCCGGCGAACTCGATGAGCTGACGTGCTTCGCTCGGATTGCCAGAGATTTTGCGCAGTGCCTCTGCGGAGTAGCGGGCTGCGAGCCGCTCGACGGTCTGCTCCGCGCCCGGGAGGCGCTGCTGGAGGACGTCGAGGTCGCGCCGGATGCCGGCGATGATCTCGGGGGCGCGCCGAGCGCGGGAGATGGGCCCGGCGAGGGCTTCGGTGCGGTCGTCGAGGAGCTCGCCGGCCCATTCGCAGAGCTGGATGATGCGTGCGTTGCGGGTGCGCAGCTCTTCGGCCGTGTCGGGGATCTCGTCGTGGTTGAGCTGGTTCAGCTGGAACGCCTCGCCGAGGTGCTGACGGACGGCGGCGAGCGCGGCGCGGAGGTCGGAAGTCGCATCCGTCCCGAGTTCGATCTCGGCGAAAGTGAGCTCATCGGCGGTCGTGCGGAGCCGCTCATCGGTCGCGACGAGCGCGGCGTCGGCGCGTCGGCCCATTTCGGCGTCCTGCGCGGCGAGCTCGGCGCGCTCCTTCTTGCGATTGCCCCAGATTCCGGCCATAGGACGATCCTAGGTCGACCGGCGGCGGGCGCGCCCGGCCTCGCCTCGACCCACAGGACATGTCCGGCGACTCAGGGCACTCCAAGGTCACGGACCGATAACATGGACGGGTATGCCCGCAAGGCGCCCGATGCCGTGCGCGGTCTCGGCGAACCGCCGGAAACCAAGAAGTATGGAGATCCTCCGTGGCCAATCCTCTCGAGAAACTGCTTCGCGCCGGCGAAGGACGCATCCTCCGGCGCCTGCAGCAGGTGGCGAAAGCGGTGGGTGCGCTCGAAGAGGAGTACTCGAAGCTCCCCGACGACGGGCGGCGCGGCGAGACCGCGGAGCTCCGCGCCCGCCACGAGGCGGGCGAGTCGCTCGACGCGCTCATGCCCGAGGCCTTCGCCGCCGTCCGTGAGGCGGCGCAGCGCACGCTCGGCCAGCGCCCGTACGACGTCCAGGTCATGGGCGGTGCCGCCCTCCACCTCGGCAACATCGCCGAGATGAAGACCGGTGAGGGCAAGACCCTGACGGCGACGTTCGCGGTGTATCTCAACGCGATCGCCGGCAAGGGCGTGCACGTCATCACCGTCAACGACTTCCTCGCGTCGTACCAGTCCGAGCTCATGGGGCGCGTCTACCGTGCGCTCGGCATGACGACCGGCACGATCGTGGCCGGCCAGACCCCGGAAGTGCGGCGCGAGCAGTACAACGCCGACATCACCTACGGCACGAACAACGAGTTCGGGTTCGACTACCTCCGCGACAACATGGCGTGGCGCAGTGAGGACCTCGTCCAGCGCGGCCACTTCTTCGCGATCGTCGACGAGGTCGACTCGATCCTCATCGACGAGGCGCGCACTCCGCTCATCATCTCGGGGCCGTCGTCCGGCGAGGCCAACCGCTGGTTCGTCGAGTTCGCGAAGATCGCGAAGACGCTCGAGGCGGGCGAGGACTATGAAGTCGACGAGAAGAAGCGCACCATCGGCGTGCTGGAGCCCGGCATCGAGAAGGTCGAGGACTACCTCGGCATCGACAACCTGTACGAGTCGGTCAACACTCCGCTCATCTCGTTCCTCAACAACTCCATCAAGGCTCTCGCGCTCTTCAAGCGCGACACCGACTACGTCGTGATGAACGACGAGGTCATGATCGTCGACGAGCACACGGGCCGCATCCTCGTCGGTCGTCGCTACAACGAGGGCATCCATCAGGCCATCGAGGCGAAGGAGGCCGTCCCCGTCAAGGCCGAGAACCAGACGCTCGCGACGGTGACGCTGCAGAACTACTTCCGCCTGTACGACAAGCTCGCCGGAATGACGGGTACCGCCGAGACCGAAGCGGCCGAGTTCATGTCGACCTACAAGCTCGGCGTCGTGCCCATCCCGACGAACAAGCCCATGATCCGCAAGGACCAGGCCGACCTCGTCTACAAGAACGAGCAGGCCAAGTTCGCGCAGGTCGTCGAAGACATCGCCCGTCGGCACGAGACCGGCCAGCCGGTGCTCGTGGGCACCGTCAGCGTCGAGAAGAGCGAGTACCTCTCGCGCCTCCTCGCCAAGAAGGGCATCAAGCACGAGGTCCTGAACGCGAAGAACCACGCCCGCGAGGCCGAGATCGTCGCCCGCGCCGGCCGGTTCGGTGCGGTGACGGTGGCCACCAACATGGCCGGTCGCGGTACCGACATCATGCTCGGCGGCAACGCCGAGTTCCTCGCGGTACAGGAGATGAAAGCGCGCGGACTCGACCCCGTCGAAACGCCCGACGAGTACGAGTCGGGATGGGACGAGGTCTACACGAGCATGCGCGACGTCGTGGCCGAAGAGGCGACGAAGGTCGTCGAGGCGGGCGGGCTCTACGTGCTCGGCACCGAGCGGCACGAGTCGCGCCGCATCGACAACCAGCTGCGCGGTCGCTCGGGCCGTCAGGGCGACCCCGGCGAGAGCCGGTTCTACCTGTCGCTGACCGACGACCTGATGCGCCTGTTCCAGTCGGGTGCGGCCGAGGCGATCCTCGCGCGGACGAACTTCCCCGATGACGTCGCGATCGAGTCGACGATGGTCTCGCGCGCGATCCGCAGCGCGCAGGGGCAGGTCGAGTCGCGCAACGCCGAGATCCGCAAGAACGTGCTGAAGTACGACGACGTCCTCAACCGTCAGCGTGAAGCCATCTACAGCGACCGTCGGCACGTGCTGGAGGGCGATGACCTGTCGGGCCGCGTCGAGCACTTCATCGAAGACGCGATCGGCGCCGTCATCGACGATCACACCGGAAGCGGCCACACCGAGAGCTGGGACTTCGACGCGCTGTGGACGGAGCTGAAGACGCTCTACCCGGTGGGCGTCACGATCGACGAGGTCGTCGCCGACAGCGGCAGCAAGGGTCGCGTCACTCCGGAGGGACTCAAGCGCGAGATCCTCTCGGACGCCAAGATCGCGTACGCGAAGCGCGAGGAGACCCTCGGATCCCCGGCGACGCGTGAACTCGAGCGACGGGTCATCCTGCAGGTGCTCGACCGCCGCTGGCGCGACCACCTGTACGAGATGGACTACCTGAAGGACGGCATCGGCCTGCGCGCCATGGCCCAGCGCGACCCGCTGATCGAATATCAGCGCGAGGGCTACCAGATGTTCCAGTCGATGATGAGCCAGATCAAGGAGGAGTCGGTCGGATTCCTCTTCAACCTCGACGTCGAGGTGCGCCAGGCGGGCACCGACGAGGTCGAGGCGAAGGGACTGGCGGCCCCGGTCGTCGAAGCGCAGCGGCTGCAGTACACGGCCCCCAACGACGCCGGCGAAGTCGAGGTCCGCAACGAGCGCGGGCAGGTGCAGCAGGCCGCCACCAGCAAGCTCCGCCAGACGCAGCAGCCCGCGGAGCCCGCCGCCGAGGCGCCTCGTGGCGCGTTCGGCCAGCGGGCCGAGGCGCCCGCCCCGGCATCCGCGCCGCAGAACCGCGCCCAGCGCCGCGCCGCCGACAAGAAGAAGTAAGGCGCCGCCAATCGCCCCCGCGGTCCACGCGGGGGCGATTGGCCCGGTGCGGGCGGGGATATCCTGATCCGATGAGCCGCCGCATCCTGGACCAGTCGTCGAAGCTGAAAGACGTCCTCTACGAGATCCGCGGGGCCGCCCTGGTGGAGGCCGACCGCCTCGAGGCCGACGGCCACCGCATCCTGAAGCTCAACACCGGCAACCCTGCCGTCTTCGGGTTCGAGGCCCCGTTCCAGATCGTCCGCGACATGATCGAGGCGATCCCGCACGCGCACGGTTACAGCGACAGTCGGGGCATCATGTCGGCGCGTCGCGCCGTCGTCTCCCGCTACGAGCAGGTTCCCGGCTTCCCGTCGTTCGATCCGGACGATGTGTACCTCGGCAACGGCGTCTCCGAACTCATCACGATGACGATGCAGGCGCTGCTCGACGAGGGTGACGAGATCCTCATCCCCGCTCCGGACTATCCGCTGTGGACGGCCATGACGAGCCTCGCGGGGGGAACGCCCGTGCACTACGTGTGCGACCGAGAGGACGGGTGGCAGCCCGACCTCGAAGACATCCGCGCGAAGGTCACGCCGCGGACGAAGGCCATCGTCGTCATCAATCCGAACAACCCGACCGGCGCCGTCTACTCTCGAGAGGTTCTCGAGGGCATCGTGCAGATCGCCCGGGAGAACGACCTGCTCCTGCTCTCCGACGAGATCTACGACCGGATCCTGTTCGACGATGCCCAGCACGTGCCGCTGGCGACCCTCGCCCCCGATCTGCTGTGCCTCACCTACAACGGTCTCTCCAAGACCTACCGCGTCGCCGGCTTCCGCTCGGGGTGGATGGTCATCACCGGTCCGAAGAAGCACGCGGCAGGGTTCCTGCACGGCATCCAGCTGCTCGCCTCCACCCGGCTGTGCCCCAACGTGCCCGCGCAGTACGCCGTGCAGGCCGCGCTCTCGGGCGTGCAGTCGATCGACGCGCTGATCGCCCCGACCGGCCGACTCCACGAACAGCGCGACGCGGCGTACGAAGCGCTGGTGCGCATTCCCGGTGTGGAATGTCACCGCCCGCAGGGCGCGCTCTACGCGTTCCCGCGCCTCGACCCGAACGTCCACGAGATCCACGATGACGCGAAGTTCGTCTACGACTTCCTCGTGGCCGAGCGGGTGTTGCTCGTGCAGGGCACCGGTTTCAACTGGCCGACGCCCGACCATTTCCGCATCGTGACGCTCCCCGAGGCGCGGGTGCTCACCGAGGCGATCGAGCGCCTCGGCAACTTCCTCTCCTCCTACCGCCAGTAGCGGGTGCGGGTCACAGGAGGGCGAGCGAGGTCGCGCGCCAGCGGCCGTCCCATCCTTCGAGGCGGATGGCGACGGCGCGTGTGCGAGCCGGACCCGCCGAGATGACGACGCCCTCCACGACCCCGTCGGCGGGCGTCGTGCAGTGGATCGAGAGGATGCGGTGGGCGGGCCGCGCAGCCGGGACGCCTCGCGCGCTGCGCGCACGGGCGGTGAGGTTGGCGCGGGTGACGAGGGCCCGGTAGGCGTCTTCGTCGAGCCACCGCGCGAGCTGGTCGACCTCGCGCACTCCCGCGAGCACTTCGAGGACGCCGATCGTGAGGTTGCGCAGGAGCGCCGCCGGGTCGGGGAGCTGGGCGGTCGAGCTGCGCTGCGGGGCGAAGTACTCCGCCACCTCCAGTGCCGTTCCGGCACGGCGGCTCTCTCGGGGGAGTGGGGGAACCATGCTGGCCTCCTCGGTGGGGGTGAGGGGTCCGGGATCTGGGGGATGCCGGTCCGGCGACGTGGCACGAGTACAGCACAGCGGATCGGCCGGCGGGATGAGAATCCTCCAACCTGTGGACAACGACGGCGCCGCCGGGCGCGGATCGCCTACCCTCGCGTCGTGCGCTGGGATCGGTTCTTCGAGGATCTGGAAGATCAGCTCGACTCCGAATGGGAGGCCGAGCGCGCCGCGCTGGACACCGAGGCGGAACGGCTGCGCCTCTCCCGCATCCCGTTGCGCGAGCGTCTGGTGGCGGTCGCGGCGACGGGCGGTCAGATCACGCTCGACATCGCGGGATCCGGGGCTCTCGCAGGGACGGTCACACGGGTCGGCGCCGACTGGCTGGCCGTGCTCTCGAGCGCGCGACGCCCGACCGTCGCGCTCGTCCCGCTCCCGGCCGTGCAGGCGGTGGGCCTCGCGGCCGACGCGGTGCTCTCGAGCGTCCGCGAAGCGGCGCCCGGAACCGCCTCGACGCAGCGGATGGGGTTCGGCTTCGTCCTGCGCGACGTGGTGCGCCGCCGTATCCCCAGCACCGTGCAGCTGGTCGACGGCCGCATCCTCGCCGGCACGATCGACCGCGCCGGCGCAGACCACCTCGACGTGGCGCTGCACGAGCCGGGTCTCCCGCGTCGCGCCGACAGCATCACGGGCTTCCGCCTCGTGCCCTTCGCGGCCGTCGCCGCCGTGCGGCTCGACGCTCCGGCCGACCTCCCCTGAACCGCGTCAGTCGGGGTTACGGACCTCGCCCCGCCCCCAGAGTTCGGGGAAGCTCGCCGCATTCGACTCGCGCCAGAGCGCGATGCGCCGCGCCTCTTCGGCCTGGTCGTCGAGGTAGGCATCGACACTGTCGGCCTCGATGCGCCACCGCCCGGGCGTGCCCACCTTCGCGCCGCGCAGCCGTCCGTCGAGGACGAGCGCGACGACCTCGTCGACGGGGAGGTCGAGCATCTCCGCGACTTGTGCGGGCGCGAACAGGCGCGCCCTCGCTTCGGGCGTTTCGGGCATGAGGCCATTATGTTCCCGCGGAGCAGGGAGTTCGCCGCGCGTCGGCTCCCTGTGGATAACGACGGCGGCGCGGCTCGCCGTCGGCGACCATGGACCGCATGAGTGAGACTGCCCCTGCCCGCCCCCGCCCCCGGGCGTTCTGGTCCGATCTGCGGTTCCTGCTGGGGATCGGGCTCATCGTCGTGTCGATCGCGGGCGTGTGGTTCGTGGTCGCCGCCGCGCGACAGACCGTGCCGGTGTTCGCCGCATCGCACACGATTGTGCCGGGCGAAGCGGTTACCGCAGACGATCTGCAGGTGGTCGAGGTGGCTCTCGGGCGGATCGAGGACGTGTACGCCTCCCCGACGAGTTTCGCGCCTGGATCGGTCGCCACCCGCACCATCACGGCCGGCGAGCTGGTGCCGGCCAGCGCGATCGGTGCGGCGGAGGCCGCGCGGACGACGACCGTCGTGGTCACGAGCGCGACGGTGATCCCCGCGGCGGTGGGCACCGGGACGAGCGTCGAGGTGTGGGCGGCGCCGCAGCTCGAGCGCGGCGTGTACGACGCGCCGCGGATTCTGGTGGCCGCAGCGACCGTGGTCTCCGTCGATGACGACGACTCGGTCATGGGGAGCGCGGGGACGGCGGTGGAGCTCGTGATCGAGCGGTCCGATGTCGCGGCGACGCTCGCGGCGGTGGCTGCTGGCGCGAGCATGTCGATCGTCCCGACGGCGGGTGCCGCGCGATGACCGCCGTCCT